>JAKBCS010000002.1 GCA_021807595.1 Planctomycetota bacterium
TGGGTTCCGGATAGCGTAGGGCGATCGCGGCATCGGGAAATCTAATTGTCGTTGGCCTGCGAACGAGTCAGACCGGATCGGGAAATCTAGTTGTCGTCGAGCGGGATATATAATTGTCGTTCATCACTCACCCCCAGCCCCTCTCCCCTGAGTACAGGAGAGAGGGGAGCTTTTTAGAAGCCCCTCTCCCCTGCGTACAGGGGAGAGGGACTTATGAGACCGTCTCTCACTGCATTCGATCCGCGAGTGTTCGACCTATGCGATAGTCGGATTCCTCGCAGAGACGTTCGCCATACCACGCGGTCTCGAAGCATTGGGTGAGTCGCTGAAAGGGATCGTGCCATTCGGAGGGCGCTTGCTCGGAGAGGCGGAGTTGACGAACGTATTCGCCGTTGGTTCGCGTTGGCTCAAAGCGGATGAATTGGCGACGATGCAACGAAGCCAATACGGCCAGATACACCAGACGCAGCGCGTCTCGGAAACGCTTCTCGCTTGCCAAACCATCGGCCTGTCGCCATAAGTTCGCCGGCGACTCCTCCACGATTTGGCGCGCATCGTTCTCCTTCAGCGATACCTCGGTGGACGTGGTGGTTTCGGGTTTGGGCGAACGCGGCGAGCGCGGTGAAGAGAGATAGAAAAAGACGCCTACCGCAAGCACCGTCAGCACCAAGCCGGCCAAGATCACCCATCCCCACGACGAGAAACCGCCTCCCGTTGTAGGCGTCGAGACCGTCGCGCCTTTGCCCCGGTTCGCTTCGGGGCCGTCCGCTGCCGGTTCGGCTTGGGGCGCTTCTTCGCGGCGCGCTTGCTCTCGACGAACTTCGCCGCGATCCTCCTCGACCCGCTGGCGCGTTTGTGGGCGCTCGGCCTTGTTCCCCTGGCTGCCGCGCAGCAGCGACTTCACTTCGTCCGGCGGCCGAAGGGTATTTTCTTTTGTCTCCTCGCGGCGCGGTGCCATCGAATCTTCCATCAGGGACAAACGACTTGCCACGTCGTCGAGAACGATCTTCGCGTCTTCTTTCTTGCGATCCGCAAAGTCTTCAATAGCCCGCTCGAACCAGCGACAATGGCGAACGTCGTTTCCACTCGCTTCAAGCAGTTTCTCTCGCACTCCGCGCAGACGCCCCATCCATCGTCCACCGCCCGGATAAGGCTCCGCCCGCTGAATCTCGCCGCGTACCGCCTCGATCTCCTCGCGCGCCGCCCGCACCAAAGTTCGCGCCTCTTCGGCTTTTAAGGCCGACGGGGTGAGAGGGAGAACGGAAAGCGCGACGAGCAAGGCGACTGGGAGCAGAGGACAAGGTGATTTCGTCGTCGAGTGCATGGACGTTCTCCTCACCGCGTCGTCAGTAAGCGCTGCACGCGATATTGCAGATCGAGTCCTTCTTGCCGGGTGCGGATGTCGGTGTGCAGCAGAAAATCACACGCTTCAAAGAACGGCGACAACAGCAGCCAGCCCACGAGGAACAGAGCCAGGGTATACACCGGATTGCCGAAGAATTGGAGTTCGACATCGAGCAGCGCGGTATCGAGTCCGGCCAGATTATCGGCAGCCCACAGGACGATCTTACCCAGTAAGTGCAATTGAACCACTAACAGAAACAGCAGAGGCACACGAAGGAAGACGAGGAGCGCGGCCTTGCCGGGAGCAGCGATAGCCTCGCGGCGCAGCTCGCTCGGTAGCGAATCCTCGCGCGGGGATGCCGCGCTCAGCAACGGATGGAGAGAGGTCGTCGCGCTCCACAGCGGCATGCAGAGCAACAGCGTCAGCAGCGATCCGAAAAGGAAGCCGAGGAAGCGCAAAATCGGCGAGGCGTCGGGTAGAAAACAAGCGAGAAGCATCAGAGGGCCAGGCAGGGTGAGAACGAGCATGGTTGCACGCGCGGCGGCGTGATCCACCCCCCGGTGCAGCGCGCCGCCGATGCAACTTCGGACTTCGACCGACGTACCGACCGCCCGGCGGCGAAATAACTCCTGACAGGCACCGGAGGAACAGCCCGTCAGCGGCAGCGACAGAGCCGCGATCGCCGGTAGCCATACTTTTGCGATCCCCAAGGGAGTCGGTTCGGCCAGCAAGAAAAGCAAGAGCGTGAACGACGGCAACAGAAACAACGTCTTAAAGAGTAGCAAAAGGGGAGCATCGGCGAGCGCGCATCGGCAAGCGTCGTCGAGGATTTCACCCAGAGTGCGCGGTCGAAGATCCACGGCGAACTCCCTCGGTCCTGCCCCTTCCAAGCGAAAGGGGCTTACGGCGCGATCTTACCACCCACAAGCCAACACAAAGCGAACAACAACAGCCAAGCGACGCTCAAGATAATCCCCGCAACGACCGCGGAGCTTCGGCGATTGGGGCGCTTCTCGCCGCTGCCGGCAAGCGTTCTGAGACAGGCGTGACAATGGTTGATCCCGTCGATACGCGTGCAACACGAAGGACAAACCACCGCCCGGCAACGCATGCAGATGCCGACGCCCGGACGATCGGGATGGAATTGACACTTTCGCATGGCCGACCATCACCTCAAGATACGAAAGCTGTCCAAAGCAATCCTGAACTCGTCGCGGATTGCCTGGAAGCGGTTCCGGGGCGCGTAGGCGCGAACGACGTAGATGTCTCCTTGTTTGCGCCGGTAAGTGCGGATGAGGAACATCCACTTTTTGCCTCCGCAACGTATCTCGACTTCCATTTCGCGCCCTTCCATGCCGTCCTTGATTTCCAACCTCCGACCGTCGATTCGTTTCGCGGTCAGAGGCGGAGCGAAATCGAGATCGTCCTCCTCGCCGAAATGCCCCGCCTGAGGGGGCGCATTGATCTCGCCGAGCAATTCCAATTCGCATTGATCGAGCGTGGGAAATCGACCGGCTTTGAGCGTTCGCACATCAATGTAGGCGTGGCGACTGACCTGCATTAACAACAAGTCGAGATCGTTTTGGAGCGACGCCACGGCTTCGTCGTCGCTGCGATCGCCTTGGACGCGGCCCCATTTCTCGTCGGGGCGAGTGAGGGCAAATCGCTTGCCTCCCTCGACAATTTCCATCGGTCCACTGGTATCGACCTTCGCCGTCATGGCGCGCTTGCGCAACCATGTCTCCAGGCCGAACAGATCGTTGACGTTTAACACCACGAAGCTCAGCACGGCGAACAACAGTCCCAAACAAATGCCGATCACGGCGAAGCCCGATCCGGCAAGGGTTTGTCGATTGCGCGAGATAACGACCAAGGCAACGACGCCGGCAATGATCGCGGCGATAGGTCCGACCAACGTAAACGCGCCAATCAGCGCAAACAGAACGCTGGCCAACGCCCAGGCACTGGTGACTTGCGGCGGGCGATCGCTGGACGGCGCGCGCAACGGCTGCTGGCATTCCGGACAGAGAACCTCTTGCCCGGCCAGCGAATCGTCCACTTCGAAGCGTGTTCCACAGGCACAAGTCAGCATGTTTTCTCTCGTCGGCTCTCTTCTCGGCTATCGGCTGTCGGCTGTCGGTTGTCTTTTATCTAATGTAGAGCGGGTTTGCGTGTGAGAATGTCGTTTGACATCGAAGTTTATATTTTATGCAGCAGTACGATTTCGGCCATCGGTCGGTACCCGCGTCTCAACAACTAGCCGATAGCCGATGGCCGAGAAGATAGCCGAAAGGAAACTCTCATGACGGTTCCCACCTACGAAAAGCTAACTCCACCTCGCCAGGGTACTCGCGTCACCGTGGACGCCAACGGCCGTTGGCATATTCCCGATGATCCCATCGTTTGCTTGCTGCGAGGCGACGGCATCGGCCGCGATGTCGGCGAGGTACCGGGCATCACGACTTGTGCCGCGCGCGTTCTCGATGCCGCCGTCGAGAAGGCCTACGGGGGCAAACGACGCATTCACTGGTTCGACATCCACGCCGGCGACGTGGCCCGCGAGATGTACTTCCCCAACGTGAAGGACGAGGAAGTCAACACGCTCAGCGAAGACCAACAGCGGCAACTTTATCTGCCCGACGATACTCTGAAGGCTTTCGAGTATTACAGCATCGGCTTGAAAGGCCCCTTGACCACGCCCATCGGCGGCGGCTTCCGCAGTATCAACGTCTATCTGCGCATCCGTTTCGACCTTTACGCCTGCGTGCGTCCGGTTCGCTATTTCAAGGGCGTGGAAGCGCCCAACAAACGGGCCAACAAGGTCAACATGGTTATCTTCCGCGAGAACACCGAAGACGTGTATTGCGGCATCGAGTTCAAGAGCGGCACCGAGAGGGCAAAACGCTTCATCGACCTGCTTAGGGAAATGGGCTATGCCAATGTTCTGCCCAGCTCCGGCATCGGCATCAAACCGATGAGTCCCGAAGGCAGCAAGCGACTCATCCGCATGGCTATTCGCTATGCCATCGACAAGAAATTGCCCAGCGTGACCATGATGCACAAGGGCAACATTATGAAGTTTACCGAGGGCGCATTCAAGGACTGGGGCTACGAATTGGCTCGACAAGAGTTTGCGGCCCAGACGATCAGCGAAGACGAGGTGTACAAGGGTGGCGATGCCAAGGGAAAAGTGATTGTGAAGGACCGCATCGCCGACAGCATGTTTCAGCAAGTCCAACTGCGCCCCGAGGAATACAGCGTGATTGCGACGCCGAACCTCAACGGCGATTATCTCTCCGACGCGGCGGCGGCGTTGGTCGGCGGGATCGGCTTGGCAGCGGGTGCCAATATCGGCGACCGCGCGGCCATGTTCGAAGCCACGCACGGCACCGCCCCCAAATACACCGGCAAAAACATGGCCAATCCCGGCGCGGTCCTCCTCTCCGGCGTCCTGTTATTCGAGCATCTGGGCTGGAGCGAAGCGGCGAATTTGGTGAATCACGCCGTCGAAGCCACGTTTGCCGAAAGCGAGGAGATCGCTCAGAAGGGACCGAGCGGCAAGTTGTTTGTCACCTACGACATCGCTCGACAGTTCCCCGGATACGGCGAGAAGGCCGGCGTCTCTAGCTCGGCCTTCAGCGAACGCATCATTCACCATCTGCGCGGCGGCTAAATCGAGAGTACGCAACGCGCGGCAAGGCGGGTCGCGCGAGGCGAGATCCACGCAGGCCAATCCGATTGGATCTACGGTCGAGGTTCGGGGGTGACGGCAGGCTCGAGTTCTTCGCGAAACTGCGGCTCGTCGCGGCGTCGATTGATGATGCGCGGCTGGTCGTCGATCCTCTCGCGCGATTTGTCCGGCTGCTGGGCCGCGACCAGTTTGAGCCAAGCCGTCCACTGCTGCCGTTCCGCCTCGGTCAAGCCCTCGGTCTTGGCCAACAATTGGCGAATCTCTTCCGCACGCTTCACCAATTGCTTGACATCCTCCATGGCGTAGTAGCAGCGGATCGAATCGCTCAACGCGCGCAGGGCAAGGATTCCCTCACCCTGTTTTTCGGCCAACGCCTCGTATTTGCGCAGTGCTTTTTCATACTCGCCGAGGTTGAAATAGCACTCGGCCACCCGGAAGGGCACATCGACTTGCTGCTTAACGCTCAGCAGCGAGGCCTTGTCGGCGTCGGCGATCTGCGCCTCCACTTTGGCGAACTCCTCGGCGGCCCGACTCCACGAAGCTCGATTGACTTGAAGATAGTGGTCCTGGGCTTCGGGATTCATCTTCTCGGCGACCGTGCGATTGACTTGATTCTGGGCGGCGAGCAGGCGATGGGAGTCGGCCAGTTGGAAGCGTGCCCGCACCGTTTCCGGCGAGACAGCCAACTGGTCGAGGTGCCCCTCTAAATACTGGACGACGCGGCGATAATTGGGAGGAAACGCCGCCGCGCTCTGGTAGAGCAACGCGCACAGGGCCAAGCGCGATTTCTCTTGGGCTTCGGCATCGGGCGTGCCGATCTCCAACAATAGGTTCTGCTCCAAGAGTTTGCCTGCGCCGTCGATGTCGCGGGCATCGATCGCCAGCATCGCCAATTCGTAGCGCGCCCGATAGGTATAAGCTCCACCCAGTTCGGCGCACGCTTTGTAGGCGGTCTCGGCGGATGGAACGTCATTCAGCTGGCGGCAGGTTTGGCCGAGAAGAAACCATGCTTCACTTTGACGGTCTACATTGTCCTTTACCCCCTCGACGATCGCCTTTAGTTTTGCGGCGGCGCGAGGATAGTCGTGCCCTTCGTGAGAGCAGACGGCGCTAAGCCATTCTTGATCGGCGCGCTTGTCCTTGTCGGCGAGCAGCTTGGCGGCTTCGGTATGTGCCTCGGCCGCATGGCGCATCAATTCTTCGGCGTTGGTTTCGTCCTTCTTCTTGGCCGACTCGTCCTTCAGGGTCGTCGCCCGCGCTCGGAGCGAACGCGCCCATTCGGCATTCAACTCGGCGCGGCGCAGCGGACCTTGAGGCGGCCGGGCGACGCGCTCGTACAACTCGGCGGTCTGCACGGCCAAATCGAAGCGATGGAGCTTTTGATACGCCGCCATCGCCCGCTCGAACAATCCGCGCACATTGGCGATGTCCACGAGGGTATTCTTCCAGTCGTCGGCTTTGCGGACGTTGGCGACCGATTCGGCAAGCAAAGCGACGCATTTTTCCGGATCGGTCTCCTTGAGGCGCAGTTCGGCCAGCGCCAATGCCGCCGCCTGTGCCTCCTCTCCGTGGGAACGGCGCAGACACTCGGTCCACGTCTCGTTGGCAGGTCCGGTTCGATCGAGGCGACTGTAGCAATAGCCGAGGTTATAGAGGACGCTACCGGCTTCGTTGAGAGGCGCGCGTTTCTCGTCGAGTACCGCGCGCCACAGTGTTGCCGCTTCCGCCCATTTATGCTCCTCTTGATAGAGACCTGCCAGGAGCATGTTCTTCTCGGCCAGGGTTACGGGCGGTGCCTGGTCGCGGATTTTCTCCAGTGTCTTGCGCGCTTCCTCGCGTTGATTGAGTTGCAGCAACAGTTTCGCTCCGGCGAGCTTCGCGGGTCCGAGAACCTCCTCGCCCACTTGCGGAACTTCGCGCAGTTTTTTGTTCGTCTCCAACGCTTTGATAAAATTGGGCGGATCGATGTGGAGATAGGCTTGCGTCAGCAACTTCAGCGCTTCGGCAGGATCGTCGGCGGCATCGAGATTGTCTTTCATTCGCTCCACGACCTGAGCCGGGTTGTCGCCCAGGTGATAGGCCACCTTGGCGAGACGATAGCGCTGCCGGTTCAGATCGTCGCCGGCCAAGCCGCGCTGCTCGGCTTCTTGCAATGCCTGTCGCGCCTCGCGCCAATGTTCGATAGCCACCGGCCCACCCTCTCGTTCGGCCATGCGAATGTGCGCCGAACCGAGAAGGAAGAACGCCTCCGGAGCGCGAACCGGATCGTACATGAGATTCTCGACGGCTTGCTGCGCGCGATGCAGCGTGTCTTCCGCATCGGAGTCGCGCTCGTTCAGCAAGCGCCGCGCTTCGGAGAGTTGGTGGTGCAGCTTTCGCACCGGATCGGGAGCAACCAACCCGCGCGTCAGGATAACGGTGACGACGGCCGCCACACCGACGAAAAACACCGGCACTTGCCACATGGCACGCAGCGACAAGCCCGGCGAGCGATCGGCGCGAGCATTGGACGGTGCTGTGGGAGTGGGAATCGGCTCCATGCATTCACCAGGCTAAAGGCGACCATACTCCGCGATCGGTGCCCATACCAATCGCTGCCCGGCATCCTTGCCGCAGCGCGGGACTTGTCACAAATCCGCGTCGGCCTGTCAAGTGCAAGAGCCGACGCCGCTCGCCCGCGCACGTCTTCGCATTTCACAAGCCACCCGCCGCTTGCCGAGTCCCACCCAAGAGCGTAATCTACCCATCGTTCTGAGACGCCTTGTCTTTCTGATTTTCGGATCGTTCATGCGTATCGCCGTTCTATCCGCCGGTGCGGGCTGGCACGTCCGCGACTTACAGCGCGCTGCGGAGCGACGGCGTCTGGAAGCCCACCCCGTCGATTTTCGTCGCGCGTCCGCCGGCGTCGCCTGGGAACCGGATGCGTTGTCCGACTTCGACGCCGTCGTCGTTCGCACCATGCCGCCCGGTTCGTTGGAGCAAGTCGTTTTTCGCATGGATCTGTTGCATCGCGCGCAGGCGCGCGGCACGCTCGTCTTGAATCCGCCTCACGCCGTCGAAACCTGCGTCGATAAATATCTGGCGACGGCGAAGCTCGACGCCGCCGGTCTAAAAGTCCCACCGACGATGGTATGCCAGCACGCCGACGCTGCCTTGGAAGCGTTCGCGGCTCTGGGCGGCGATGTCGTGGTAAAGCCGCTGTTCGGCTCCGAGGGGCGCGGCATGGTCAGAATCTGCGATCCGGAGATGGCTTGGCGCGTCTTCCGCGCGCTGGAACGCACTCAGTGCATCTTATATTTGCAACGGTTTATCCATCATCCAGGTTGGGACGCGCGGGCGTTCGTGCTGGGAGGGCGCGTATTGACGGCGATGCGTCGCCACGGCAACGGCGATTGGCGAACCAACGTGGCTCAGGGAGGACGCGGCGAACCGATGCGATTGGGCGAGCGCGAGGAACATCTCGCCCTGCGCGCCGCCGCCGCGCTGGGGGCGGAAATCGCGGGAGTCGATCTCTTGCCCGGACCCGAGGGCGAATGGTACGTCCTCGAAGTGAACGCGGTCCCCGGCTGGCGCGCCCTCGCTCCGGTTACAGGAATCGATGTGGCCGACGCCGTACTCGAATATCTCCTCCACGAGGCGCGCGCGCGGTGACGGCGATGCCCGATATCGGCCTGTGCGCTCAGATTGCCTGTATCTGGGAGGTGACGGCGCGAAAACCGGGCAACGTCCATCGTTTCCGCGACTTCGACGATAGCTCTTATCTCGATTTTCTCCTCAGCGCTGCCGCCATCGCGCCGATTTTGGCAAAGGCGTCTCAACGGCGCGTTGGCCTCACCGTCCGCGATGCCGTGCGCGCAACGCGCCAAGTGACGAACGCGAATACGAATCTCGGCATCGTGCTGTTGCTGGCTCCCTTGGCAACTGTGCCCCAGCATGAACCCTTGCGAACGGGAGTCGAGAGCGTTCTCGCCGACTTGGATATCGAGGACTCCCGGCTCGTCTTCGAGGCGATCCGTCTGGCTTCACCCGGCGGATTGGGCCGCGCCGAGGAGCAAGATGTCCGCGACGAACCAACGTTAGACTTGCGACAAGTCATGTCCCTCGCCGCCGAGCGCGATCTCATCGCTCGACAATACGCCAACGGATTCGTCGAGGTTTTCGACGATGGCGTGCCTGTCTTGAGGGAGATATTGCGACAAACAGGATCTCTTGAAGAGTCCATTGTCCGCGCCCAGTTGGACTTGATGGGCAAGCATCTCGACACGCTCATCGCTCGCAAACGAGGCCGAGCGGAAGCGGAGGAGGCGGTACGACGAGCCAGGGCCGTACTCGAAGCGGGGATGGATGCTCTGCCGGAATTTGATGCCTGGCTGCGGAGCGAGGGAAACGAACGCAATCCGGGTGCGACGGCGGATATCGTCGCGGCCAGTTTATTCGTGTGCCTCCGCGAGCAGTGGATCGATTTGCCCCTCGGACGCGCGTTTTAACCGGCTCGAAGCTCTAGCGAGGGTTTCCATTTCTCCCTCGCTGGAGCTTCGATGTGGTTCGACTCGTTTATCCATGCACCCACACTTTACCGCCGTGTAGGAAGCGAATGACGACATCGCGTTGACACTTGTAATCGAAAACGATCTTGTGTCCGTTGTAGCGCACTCCGCGAATGCAGCCCGGCGGCAGCGTGAAGCACACCTTGACCGGACAACACGTCTTGGGATGCAGCAATAGCACCTCGTACTTTCCTGGCATCGGTTTGAACGAAGCGACGAATTCGTCCACCGTCAAGGGGCGGACGGGAATCGCAGTCGGCGGCGCAAGCGTTTGCGGCGGTAGCACGGGAACGGCCTGTGGCGGCAGCGGGCCATTGGGCGCGATCGGTGCAGGAGCAAACTGCGCCGAGGCGAACGAAGCCGCGCCGGTCAGGAAAACGATCGACAGGACACTGCGAAGTAAAGAAAGTGGCACGTTCGTTCCTTTCGTTAAAGAACCTATCGCTGGAACTCGATTGCGGAAGGCGAAGGCAGCCGAGTCTCCTCAACCGCGCCGCATAACCCTCCCAATCCATTATGTCATACGAGTGGGCTTATCTCAAACCACTCTCGCGTCGAGATGCTCCAGCGCGTACAGGATCATTGTACGGAGCGAGCGCGGAAAGATCCGATTTCTCATCCTGTGCCGTTTGGGCGCGGGGCATTACAACGCGCGCGGGTCCATCGTCTTCGCACGGCCTCGCCAAGTTTCCATTCATCGGGAAGAGTTGATGGTGCATAGAATGATGGAGAGGGGGATGGTGAACAGTGGAGTCCACCGTCGGCGAACGGTTTCCTCAAGCACAACGCGGAAGGCAATCATGAGTACACTCACGCCAGCGGATCGGGAACAGCAGAGCTTTGCCGAAACGGCCCTGAAATTGGCCGGCAAGACCGAAGAGGAAGCGCGTCGAACCGGTGCGGTGGACAAGGCCGACGAGCAAGTCGAGTCGTTGTTTAAGCCGCGCTATCAAACGTCCAACAGTCCGGTACACCAAGCCGTGTGGGACGGGCGAGCGCCGCTCGATCTGTTCGCGCCGCCGCCGTTGGCCGACTCCGCGCCGTGCGATCGCAGCATGGAAGCGTCCTACTCCGTGGTACGCCGTCGCCGCACCGAAGGCACGATCTACGACGAAAACGGCAAGGTTTCGGCCGAGACGCTGGGTGAGTTGGCTGGAGCCGGCTATTGGGGCATGTTAATCGACCCACGCTATGGCGGGCAAGGTGCGCCGTTCGCGCGCTTCGGCAACTTTCTTACGCGCATGGCCACGCAAGACGCCATGATCGCCGGTCTGGCCTCGATTCACGGTTGCATCGGCGCGGTCGATCCCGTGCGCACCTTCGGCACGCCCGATCAGAAAGAGCGATTCTTGCCGCGCTTGGCCAACGGCGAGGCGCTGTCCGGCTTCGCCCTCACCGAGCCGTGCGCCGGATCGGATCTCACCGCTTTGCGGACAACCGCGACTCTCGATGGAGACGATTACGTCGTCAACGGCGAGAAGCTGTTCATCACCAACGTCGTTCAGGGACGGACCGCCGGCTTGGTCGTGCTGATCGACGGCAAACCCGCCGTCCTCGTCGTCGATCTACCCCAGCACGAGAACGAACACTTCCAAATCGTGCCCTACGGTCTCTATGCCCTGCGACACGCCTATAACAACGGCCTGCGCTTCCAGAATTTTCGGGTTCCCAAAGACAATCTGCTCAAACCCGGAGTCGGCGACGGCTTGACCATCGCCTACCACGGCTTGAACCTGGGCCGCGTGTCGCTGTGCGCCGGCGCGGCGGGAAGCATGCGCGTCATGTTGGCGAACATGCTCCCTTGGGCCGAGTTCCGACACACCTACGGCGAGGCCATCGCCAAACGCGAACTGGTGAAGCGACGCATCGCGCGCTTGGCGGGGCTCATCGCCGGCGCGGACGCTCTGGTGGCCTGGACTTCGTGGCTGATCGACGAGGGGTATCGCGGCGAGATGGAGTGCATCATCGCCAAGATTTTCGGCAGCGAAGCCATGAAGGAAGCGGCCATCGAACTGTTTATGAAAACGCACGGCGGGCGCTCGTTCCTCAAGGGCCATCTGTTCGGCGACAACGTCTACGACTTTTTAGCACCGTGCATCTACGAGGGCGAAGGCGAGATGCTGGGCATGGCCTTTTTCAAATCGCTGGTCAAGGAACACGGCAAACGCTTCTTCGAGCCGATCGGCAAAGCGGCGCAGCGGCTGGGTCTGAAGAAGCCCAATCCGATGAACCCCATGCACGCCTGGAAGCTGCGCAAGGAATTAGCGCCTTATGCACGCTGGAAAGTAGGACAAATTCTAACGCGGCCGGATCGCCAGCAAGTGCCGAACATGGACGCGCGCTTGAGCGGCCACGTCGATTTCGCTTTGGAAAACTTTGGGCGGATGCGCGGCGAAGTGGCCGG
The DNA here is from genome assembly GCA_021807595.1 of Planctomycetota bacterium. Lineage (GTDB taxonomy): Bacteria > Planctomycetota > Planctomycetia > Gemmatales > Gemmataceae > JAJPHU01. Next base: position 11,988 of record JAKBCS010000002.1, read on the forward strand.
AGCGATGGAGAAGTATCAACTCAAACTGGCCGACCGTCAATGCCGTATGGCCGAACTGTCGCAACGGGTGCAGGACAACGTCATCGTTCTGGTGACGGCGCTCTGGGGGCATCGCCAAGGCAACGAGGCAGCCCTCGCCTCGGCGGACATTCTCTGTCAAGAAATGCGCCGCAGGCTGACGGGCAAACGACCGAGCGATGCCTACTACCGGGATGCGAGCAAACTGGCCGATCTGATCCTGGCGGGCGGGTTCGAGACCATCGCCGGCGTGCCGCGCGAGGAAGTGCTAATGAAATATGAAAACAAGTGAGCGGATCGTGGAACGGGGGAGGGTGACGATCGAACCTCACTCTCCCCGCTCCACGAGTCGTTCGTATGCCGAGCCGATAGCGGTAATCTCGGCCCGGCGCGAAGTTTCCCCTGCGATGTACAGGGCGATGCGCAGATGCTCGGCGGGCAGACAATCGGGTACGCGATCCGCCCACTCCACGAGACAGACGCCGCCGCTCTCGAAGTATTCGTGTACCCCCAGGTCGGCGAACTCGGCTTGGGTGTGCAAGCGATAAGCATCGAAGTGATAGATGGGCAGGCGCGCGGCGTATTCCTGAACCAGTACGAAAGTCGGGCTGGTGACCGCTCGGCTATCGGCGATGCCAAGTCCCTCGGCAATGGCCCGCGCTAAATGCGTCTTTCCGGCTCCCAATTGGCCGACGAGAGCCACCACCGCTCCCGGCCAGAGACGGTCTCCCAGACGACGGCCAAACGCCACCGTCGACGCGAGATCGGTCAACTCCACGGAACAAGATCGGCGGTGCAATGAGATACAGACTCCACTAGGGCACTCCTGTTATGGTATGGTCGGCGATCGTGCCAGGCTATTGGATGAGTCAACGCTGCGGCGACACTTCCTCCCCGTTCGTAGGCCGGTCGCCGAAAGACTCGCCGCACCATGCCGTGGGGTCGAAGCGTATCCGTTCCTCTCCCGTATTTGCCTCAAGGAGGCTCGACCGAAAAAAATTGAATTCCTCTCTATCCACGGAGGCCGTTGTCTGGTACACTACGGTATTGTGGGCTTTATGGATCGGTCCATGGTCGTGATGCTTGCCTCCGCACTGCCATCTCCCATTCTCCTGTCCGAAGTCCAGCGTTAACGTATTGCGGAGCAGGTCATCTTGCAGGATGACGGTGTGCCTCGCGAGTTCCTTTCCGGAGGCCCTCATGGGCAAGAAGTTGTATGTGGGCAATTTGCCCTACTCGGTCGCTGACAGCGATTTGCAGCGAATGTTCGAGCCGCACGGTAGCGTGGTGTCGGCTCAGGTAATCATGGACCGAGACACTGGTCGCTCCAAGGGCTTCGGCTTTGTGGAGATGGGCAGTGACTCCGAAGCACAGGCGGCCATTGCCGACATGAACGGCAAGCAAATTGATGGTCGCTCGTTGACCGTCAACGAAGCACGTCCCAAGCCGGAAGGCGGCGGCGGCGGCGGCGGCGGCGGCGGTGGTCGTGGTGGTCGCGGCGGCTACGGTGGTGGTGGCGGCGGCGGCGGTGGCCGCGGCGGCTACGGCGGCGGTGGCGGCGGTGGCCGCGGTCGCTATTAAATCGTCTAGGCCCGAATTGGGTCACAGGTAGAGCCGGAAGAGTGAGCGGCGGCAGTTTTCCACCGCCGCTTACGCTTCCGGCTCTGTCGTTTCACGCACCAACTCCAACACGCTCCACAGACTCGGATCTTCCGAACACGGAAAGTCACTCCCCACGTTCAGCGATTGTTCCCCCAACTCGCGGTCGTGGACGGCAAAGTGCAAGCCCAAACGCGGATTTTGCTCCGGATCGAACCCATGCAGCGCCGCTGCCGACAAAAACACGGCCAAACGATAGCCTCCGGTTCGCGGTACGCATTGATACATCACGTCGCTCGCCGAAACCGAAGGCGCATCGCCCTGGGCGCGGTTGATCTTGTTTTGTGCAAAGAAGGGTTCGTCTTTCTCGGGGCCTCCGCCTGCGGCGAGAAAGTGAAACTGATGGCAATAGCGGCTGGCGCGATGACTCGCGCGGGCATCGCGCGTATCGACCCAGACGGTAAAGCCATCCGAGTCGAGCGGTCGAGCGATCTCGCCGCGCGGCACCTCCACCTTGCCGCGCACCTCGACCTGGAACGCCAAACCGCCCTCGTTCCAAGCGATCCGCACCTCGGCGAACGAACGCCGTCCGTCCATGTCGGCAAAGCTGTCGATGCGGCAACCGTCCGGTAAATCGAGCAACTCGTCGCTTCCCTCGCGCGGTACATCCTCAACGTAGCGACACGGATAGCACACGCGAAAGAGGAAACGATTGGGGATCAAAGACATGGCAAAGATTCTCCGAGGCATGCGGTGGTTATCAGCCCTCTGGCACCCCCGCACTCGCCTAGTTGAGCAGGCTGCGTTGCAAGACTTCGCGGGCGCGGTCGAACGTCGGTTGCCACACGATTTCCGGCGTTCCAAGGGCTAAACAATCGCGGAGTTTTTCGAGTGTGTTTCTCGCCATGTGCGGGCATTTGTTGCAGGCGCAGGCAATGCCCGGCACCGGATGGTAGCGGTGTTGCGGAAACTTGCTCTGCATCTGCCACATCATGTTCGCCTCGGTGGCCACCAGAAAATCCCTCGGCTCGGAATATGTGGCCAGATGTTTCAACATCGCCTCCGTACCGCCGATGAAGTCGCTGTGTTCGCGGATATTCGCCGGGCATTCGGGGTGCGCCAGCGCGATGGCTTGCGGCAACTTGCGTTTCATCGCCAACAGGTCGCCGACGCTGAAAATCTCGTGAACAATGCAGCTTCCGTCCCACAAGATCATCTTGCGCCCCGTCACTTCCTGGAGATATTGGCCGAGATGACGATCCGGCACGAAGAGGATTTCGCAATCGGATGGAACGCGGCGGACGATGGCCTCGGCATTGCCGGATGTGACGACCCAATCGGACAGCGCTTTGACGGCAGCCGTACTGTTAACGTAGGTCACCGTCTGAAAGCGCCGCCCGTTCTGACGCAAGATTTCTTGATAGCGGGCCAATTTGTCGGCGGGGCAGCTCTCGGCCAAACTGCAACCCGCTTGCAGGTCCGGCAAGAGAACGCGCTTGTTCGGGTTGAGAATCTTCGCCGTCTCGGCCATGAAATGCACGCCGCACAATACGATCGTCGAACGACTGACTTTCGTCGCCTCGCGCGCCAATTTCAAGCTGTCGCCGGTGATGTCGGCCAAATCTTGAATCTCGCCGTCTTGATAGTAATGAGCGAGGATGGCGGCATCCCGGCTTTTTTTGAGGTCGTTTATTTCTTCGATAAGATCGTTCATGACAAGCAGTCCTTGTTTTTTCGCGTGGCGGAGGACGAACCCACATCCGTTTGTTCTTCTCTTATTGTACACAAGCTAGGCGAACCGGCAGCGTGGTTTGCCGGTTCGACTTACGCGGCCGGTTCGCCGAGCAGGCGACTCGGCGGCTGGACCCTACAATAAGGAACGAGAAGAAAATCGAGGCGCGTTGACGAAGGATAAGCACCTTATGACGGAATCGACGGACGGCGGGACATTGACGCTGCGAAGCGAATACATCACGTTGGCTCACGCGGTCAAGGCCGTTGGCTTGGCCGGCACGGGCGGTCAAGCGAAATATCTCGTCCGCGAGGGGCAAGTGACGGTTAATGGCGAGCCGGCGTTGCAGCCGGGGCGCAAGTTGCGAGCCGGAGATCGGTTTGGCGCGGTGGGAGGGCCGGAGTGGACGATTCTCAGCTGACCGACGCCCTCTCCGGCGCGCCGCCTCAAGAACCCGATCTCGTGCTGGTGGCCGAAAAGGAAGAACCGGCGGTGGGGCCTCGCCTCGATTTGCATCAATCGACATGGCGATTGGTGCTGGTTTTGGCGGTTCCAGCCTTGGTTCAACAAATGCTGGTTTTGACCGTCAGCCTGTCGGATCGATGGTTGGCCGGTCACGCCCACGCGCCGGACCCCAACGAACAGATCGCCCTGCAAGCGGCGCAGACGACGGCGAACTATCTCGCGTGGTTCATCAGCAGCTACACGGTGTTGGTCGCGGTCGGCAGCACGGCTCTGGTGGCGCGCGCCATCGGCGCGGGCGATCGGCGCGGCGCGATTCACATTACCAATCAATCGTTCGTGCTGGGCACGATTTTGGGTTTGGGCGGATCGCTGTTGGCATGGTTCACTTTACCGTCGCTGATCGAATTATTGCAGCTGCGCGGAGCCTCGGCGCGCTTCGCTCTCGCCTATTTGCAGCCGCTGTTCGTCTTACTCGTCTTTCAGGTAATCGAAGCGGCGGGAATAGCTTGCTTGGTCGGCGCGGGGGACACCTTCACGGGACTCTGGGTGCGCGTGGGAGTGGCCGTGTTCAATGTCCCCTTGGCTTGGGGGTTCTTCCATGGCTTCGGGCCGATTCCGCCGTTGGGCTTCGTCGGCATCGCGCTGGGCACGGCGGTCAGCAACGTCCTGGGCGCAATGGCGGTGACAATCGTGTTGCTGCGCGGCCGGGCCGGACTGCGACTCGAATGGCGACAATGGCGACCCTATTTACTCACTATTCGCCGGCTCTTGCGCATCAGCGTACCGGCCGGCGTGGATAGTCTTTCGGTGGCCGTGGGGCAATTGTGGTTTTTGAGCATCATCAATCATCTGGACGATGCGGCCAAGGCGGCGCACGGCATCGCTTTGCAATGGGAGGCATTGGGCTATCTCTCCGGCGGTGCTTTCGGGACGGCGGCGATGACGCTGGTCGGTCAGAACCTCGGCGCGAACAATCCGCGCCGCGCGGCGGCCAGCGGATGGACCGCTTTCGCGCTGGGCGGCGCGATGATGTCGTTCATGGGAGCAGTCTTTTTCACTTTGGCCACTCCCATGTTTCGCCTGTTCTGCCCCGATGCTGGCCAGCAGCCCATCATCCACGAAGGCGAACGGGTACTGCGTCTCATCGCCTTCGCCATGCCGCCCTTGGCCTCGTGCATCATCTTCACCAGTGCCTTGCGCGGAGCGGGCGACACGCGCGTGCCGGTCTTGTTCACCTGGTTTGGCTTCTTCGTTCTGCGCGTCCCGCTCGCCTATCTGTTGACGCAGCGGGAAATCGATCTGGGGATCTTCGGCGCGGTGCGGGGTTTCGATCTCGGTCTGCGCGGAGCGTGGTGGGCGATGTTCGCCGATTTGCTGGCGCGAGGCATCTTCTTCTTGGTTCGTTTCGCCGGCGGAAAATGGCGGGGCATGAAGGTTTAACAGCGAAGTAGGACGTATTCCATGTCGCAAGTCGATCGTACAGAAGACAAACCGGATCGCGGGAGTAGTCCGTTCGCAGCTTGGCTCGTTATCGCCGCGGCGGTTAGTTTTACTCTATGGCGATCCGCAAAAGGCGCGGTGGCCGACCCGGAGCAATTCGACCTGATGACGGCGACCATGCAAGGACGATTTCTCATCGGCTTCGAGGCTTTATGGCAGCGATCGGCGGGCAATACAGTCGACAAGAAGTATCTCTTCCGCCAAGCCAAACAGTCGCTGGACCACAACACCTACGCCCAGAGGCTACGTTTCGTCGTGCTGGCCGGAGAGTTCATGGGTCCGGCCGAGGCGCTCGAACAACTGCGCATTCTGGACGATGAATACCGTCGCCGGCGCGGCGACCCCCCGCCCGAGGACCGAGAGACCGCCCAATTGCTCGAAAGACTTTTCATTCTGCGGCAGCGCGACCCGCCGGCACTCGACCAATTTGTCGAACGCGATCGGGATGAGCTGCGCCGCCGTCTGGACTGGTTCGGCGAATTGGCTCTCGTTCCAGAGGGTGCGAACGAGGGCGATGCGCGCGCGCGGTTCATGGCGTCGGCACTCCGAATTACCGTCGCCTTCGCGGTCGTTGCTCTCGTCATGTTCGGCTTGGCGCTTGGGGGGTTGATCTCGTTCATCGCGTTGGGAGTGTTGTGGTTCTTGGGAAGGTTGAAGGGCGGACTGGGCACCGGCTCCGCGCGGGGAGCCATCTATGCCGAGACGTTCGCTCTTTATATGGTGTCGTTTCTCGGATTGAGCAAAGCGGGGCGCTATCTCCTTGATGCGTTCGAGATTCGGCAAGGGACACTCGCGCTCAGCGGGATCGTTGCCTCGGCCAGTCTGTTAGCGCTGCTTTGGCCGGTGTGTCGCGGCATCCCGTGGCATCTCGTCTGCCGGGATATTGGCTGGACGCGCGGACGCGGATGGGGGAAGGACGCGCTGGCGGGGATAGGCGGCTACGCCCTCGCGCTGTCGATGCTGCCGTTGTCGTTGATCGCCATGACAATTCTTACCAAGCTGCGCGACGTGCTGGGCTTTGGTCCGGACGAGTTTGGACCGAGCAACGCGCCGGGGCATCCCATCGTATTCGCCGTGAAGGAATCGGCTTGGTGGGTGTGGCTGGAAGTGCTATTCGTCGCCTGTATCGTGGCTCCGGTGGTCGAGGAGACAATGTTTCGCGGCGTACTGTATCGACATTTGCGCGAGGCCAGTTCGCATTGGAAGCCGGCGCTCAGCGTCGCCTTCAGCGCGGTTGCGGTTAGCTTCGTCTTTGCCATCATCCATCCTCAAGGTATGCTCGCCGTGCCGGCGCTGATGGGCTTGGCATTTGCCTTCGCGCTGGTGCGCGAATGGCGCGTCTCGTTGTTCCCGGCCATGGTGTCTCACAGTCTAAACAATGCAGTCACCACGTTGATGCTCTATCTGATGTTAAGTTGATCGATTATCGCCTCATCCCTCGAACGGCGTGCCGGGAGCATAGTCTTCGTAGCGCATGAATTGTTTGAGATAAGCGAGCGTGATTTCGCCGGTCGGCCCATTGCGTTGTTTGCCGATAATCACTTCGGTAATTCCCTCGTGCTGCCCCGGCTCATAGCGGTCGGGGCGATGCAGCAGCATGACGGTGTCCGCGTCTTGTTCGATGCTTCCCGACTCCCTTAAATCCGCTAAACGCGGTCGATGGTCTTGGCGATCCTCCGACGAACGATTGACCTGGGCCAGCGCGACCAACGGGATTTGCAACTCCTTCGCCAGCGCCTTGAGCCGCCGACTGATTTGCGCCACCTGCTCCTGACGCGGATCGCGGCGATTATCCGGCTCGATGAGTTGCAGATAATCGACGACGATAAGTTTGATGCCGTGTTGCAGTTTCAGACGGCGCGAGTTGGCGGCGATGCGCAACATACTCTGCACCGGCGAATCGTCGATGAACAGTTTGGCACTGCGCAACACGCCGCCGGCGTCGATGAGGCGGTCCATGTCGTCGGAACCGAGCGTCCCCTTGCGCAGTCGATGGCTGTCTACTTTTGCCTGCGAACAGAGGAGACGCTCGGCCAATTCGATGCGCGACTGTTCCAGGCTGACAAAGAAAACTGGCTCTCGCTCATCGACGATGACATTGCGGACAATTGCGAGAGAGAAAGCCGTTTTTCCTACCGACGGGCGCGCCGCGACGATGATGAGTTCGCCGTCGTGCAGTCCCGCCGTGATTTCGTTCAAATCGACGAAGCCAGTGGACAATCCTCCGGCCTTTTGTTTGCCGGTGGCACGGTCGTCGATGCGGCGATAGGTCTCGGCGATGGCTTGTTCGAGCGTGATCGTCTGGCCGGTGACGCCCATTTGGGCCACATCGAGAATCTTGCGCTCCGCGCCTTCGAGTAACTCCTCGGCGGGTTGGCTCTGTTCGTAGGCGTCCCGGAGAACCTCGGTGCTGGCGTGGATGAGGTTGCGAACGATGCTCTTGTCGCGAACGATCTTGGCGTAGTAGACCGCGTTGGCGGCGGTTGGGGCGGCGTCCCAAAGTTCGGCGAGATAGGCGGCGCGGCCCACGTCTTCGAGATGGCCTCGCCTTTGGAGTTCTTCGTGCAGGATGACCAAATCGACGGGTTGCCCGCCTCGATTGCGCAGGTCGGAAATGGCCTGAAAGATCTTGCGGTGGGCGTCGAGATAGAAGCTCTCGGCGCGTACGATTTGAATTACGTCGTCTACGACGGAGTTGTCGCGCAACATGCTGCCCAAGACCGAGCGCTCGGCGTCGAGGTTTTGGGGTGGGAGGCGATCCGATCCGATGAGTTCCGGCGACATCGACGCGACCTCCCTGCTGTCGGTGCTTTACGGCATCCCTGCCAGCCCGCGGCGAGAGAACTCTTCCTTGCTTGCGCTGCGGGCTGGTTTGCACCCGTTTATTTCTGCGACTTGATGACCGCGACCTTTACCTCGGTCTCGATCTCATAGCCCAGATTCAGCTTGATGGCGTACAAGCCGGTCTCCTTGATCGGTCCCTCCAGCTTAACCATGTCCAGATCGATGGGCATGCCCTTGGACTTAAGCCCTTTGGAGATTTCCGGCGCGGCGACGGAGCCGTAGAGATGGCCCTCGTCGTTGGCGTTGGCCTCAATCGTGATGCCCGCCATTTTGGCGATTTGTTCGGCCAGCGCTTTCAGGTCGGCAATGCGCGCCTCGCGAGCCTGCCGGACGCGGATTTTATAGCGCTCCAACAAGCGGAGGTTGTGTTCGGTTGGAATGGTGGCCATGCCGCGCGGCAGCAAATAGTTGCGACCGTAGCCGGGCTTGACCTCGACCACATCGCCTTGTTTGCCGAGATAGAGAACATCCTCGGTCAACACCAGCTGCATTCCGCCGTGTTTGCCTTTAAGCATCTGATTGCGCTGTTTCATCGTGAAATTCCTACCTATCGGTTCTCGCCTAACCCTTGGGGTTCGGTGCTAAAACGGGATGTCATCGGGGTTTTCCCCAGACGCTCCCGGCGGCGGTTCATCGTAGCCGCTGTTACTGGGATAACTGGGTTCGGGCTTGCGTGCGGGAGGAGGCGACGGTGCCCGTTGCGACCGCATTCCTCCATCTCCACCATCGGCGCGCGCTTCGAAGAATTGGAAGTCGTCGAGAACGATGGTCAGTTTGGTTCGTTTCGATCCGTCGTTCTTATCCTGCCACTGATCGAGACGTAGATGTCCTTCCAAGTAGAACTGCGACCCTCTTTTGAAGTATTGCTCCACTTGATCGGCAAGTTGCCGTCCCGTTTGACGATTAAATGCCTCAATGTCCAGAAAAACCGGCTCGTCTTCCCAATTTCCGGTCTGCTGGTTCTTCTTGCGGTTGTTGACGGCAAAGCCAAACTTGGCGACTTTGCCGCCGTTGGAGAACGTCCGGATCTCCGGATCGCGCGTCAAACGTCCGATCAGCATCACTTTGTTGAGGTTTGCCATGGGGGCATCTCCTGCACGAGAGAACCCGTCGCCCGGGTCTCACCATTCGATCCACTAGAACGCCAACGAAGACTATACATCCGTTTGGTAAGCGAATACAAGCTCCGTAGCCGGAATCGGGACGTATCCATCACTCTGGAGGACCGTGCAAACCCCAAAGCTGGCTCAATTTCGCTCCAGCGAGTCTAATCCTTGCCACCATCGTCCCTTCGGCGTGGACCGCGTCGAGGCCCCCGATCCATGTCGCGCAGTTCGGGGACATCGCTGAGTCCATTTTCATCGGGAGGCGGCTCGGTGACGGTTTGCAAGGCCACCGCATGTTCGTCGCGGGCCAATTGCAGCATGATGTCCACATGCTTCGGATCGACCTTCAGAATCATCGCCCGCATAATCGTTTCGTTCAGCGCGCAATCGTGTTCGATGGGCGCGACGTTCTTACCTTCAGAGCGGAAGTAAGTCAAATAATACAGGCCCTTTTTGTGGTTCTTGACCGGATAAGCGAGCTTGCGCTCGTCCCACGGTCGGCTGGCCAACACCTCGGCGCTGTTGCGTTCGAGGATGGTATGCAATTGCTTGGCGGCGTTGGGAACATCGCCAGCAACCTTATTCGTATCCAGCAAAAACATGCACTCGTAAACATTAACTGGCATTCGCAACTCACTCCCTAATATCAGTCGGCTATCTTGTCGACTATCCACGCCTAAGTTCAACGATCGAAAAGTTACTCTCCGCCCCATCCAACTCCCGACTGCTCGTGGCCGAGAAAATAGCCGATCATTTACTCTTGCGTGCCATTATACTGATTCATGCACGCACCGACACCCCGACTGGCCCATACGGCCACCGCTTGTGCGGCCAACGAGACGGCATCGTCGATGATTCTGCGTTCGCCGGCGCTAAAGCGGCCGAGAACGTGATCGATGGCACCGGCGCGGGGGGCATCGACGCCCAAACGAAGGCGAGCGTATTCGGTCGTGCCCAAATGTTGTTGTATGTCGCGCAGACCATTGTGGCCTCCGTGACTTCCCTTCGCCCGCACCCGCAGTTTCCCCAACGGTAGATTCATGTCGTCGCAAACGACGAGCAAATCGGTTAGGGACAGCCGATAAAAGTCCATGGCCTCGCGGACACTGCGCCCGCTGAGATTCATGAACGTCTCTGGCTTCACCAACAATATCTTCTCGTCATCTTCTATCAGTTCGCACACTTCAGCTTGGAAGCGCGACTGAGAGCGACCGGCTCGGGGACTTGCCGCCAAGCTATCGACGACGGCGAACCCGACATTGTGTCGCGTGCCGTCGTAGCGTTTGCCGGGATTGCCCAAACCGACGACGATTTTCATGGCGCAAACTTCGTTTAGCCGCGATCCGCAGGGAATGCGTGGCCCGCGCTCCCCTTCGGGTCGCGGCTAAACATTTACTTCTCCTCTTCGCCTTCCTCGACGGCGGCCTTGCGTCCGATGACTTCCGGCTCGGCCTGTTCGCCACCCGGAATCGCGCCCGCTTCCGGTTCGGCCTGCGGCGAGGTGACGTGAACGACGATGGCATCGGGATCGACCAATGCCGTCACATCCGGCGGCAGTTGCAAGTCGCGCACATGAATCGCAGAGCCAAGCTGCAATTCGTTGATGTTCACGCGGATCGAATCCGGTACGTTGACGGCGAGACACTCGATGGCCAAGGTATGGATGGGTTGATCGAGTACGCCTCCAGCCGACACGCCGGGCGCGATGCCTTTGATCTCGACGGGGATAGTCACATGAATGCGTTCGTCGGCGGCGACGCGGCGAAAATCGACGTGCAACACTTCGATTCCCAGATGATCCCACTGCAATTCGGCAATTTGCGCCTTTTGCAAATCGTTCTCGGATTGCAGATCGACGACGCGCGCCCCGTGCCGCACTGCCGATAGCAGATCGTCCGCCCCCACCGAGACGGATACCGTTTCTTCCTTGTGACCATAGACAACGCCGGGCACTCGTCCCGCGGCGCGGAGTTTGCGCGCGGTGCGCGTCCCGCGAGTGTCGCGTTTCTCGGTCGTCAATACCACGGACTCGGCCATTGTTCGCGTCTCACTGCAAAAGTCGAACAGCTCACCGCATCGGCACGGCGAGCGTAAATCTCTCAAACGAAGGGGTTATTATTTCAAGCGCGGCCTCAAGTTACAAGGGGTAGCGCGGATTTTTCTCGAAGAGGTTCGGTATCGGGCGGTAGGAAAACAGCGTCGCCAGAAACCTCGGAGATTACAGGAGATCGATCCGATAGATTCGTAAGTTCGGACAACCGCGCACCGTCGGCGTATACCATTCTTCACGAAGGCGACCTCGTCATTCCACAGGATCGAACCGTGAACACGCCTGAACCGCGCATTTACATCATCGGTGTCGGCAGCGATGGCTTGGCTGGACTGACCAGCCGCCCCCGCGATCTCCTTTTGGCCGCCGATCTCGTTTTCGGCTCCGAGTCCACCCTCAAACTGTTGCCGGAATTGAAGGCCGAACGCCGCTCGTTCGGACCCGATTGGCACGAAGCCGTCCAGACGTTGACTTCGTTGTTGGGTCAAAAGCGGATGGCTCTCGTCGCCAGCGGCGATCCGCTCTTCTACGGCGTGGCGCGCTATCTGTGCGACCGGCTAGGCAAAGAGCATTTCGAAGTGTTGCCCCACGTCAGCAGCATGCAGCTGGCTTTTGCGCGCATTAAAGAGACGTGGGAAGAAGCCTATCTCACCAATCTACAAACCCATCCGCTTGAGAGCGTTCTCGATCGCATCCGCACCGCCGAGACGGTCGGCTTGTTTCCGAGCGAGAAGGAAGGGCCGTCGGAGATCGCACGGATGTTGCTGGCGCGGGGACTCGATTATTTCCGCATGTATGTGTGTGAGAATCTGGGTGGGCCCGACGAGCGCGTCACGCAGGGGGATTTGCGCGACGTGCAAGATATGGAGTTTGCTCCTCTTAATGTAGTTATTTTGAAGCGCAAGGCTGGGCATCCGGATCGTCCGGCGTCGGCAACTCGCTTTCGTCGATTCGGCAATCCCGACGATGCGTTCGCGCAGAGCCGACCCAAGAGCGGCCTCATCACCCAAGCCGAGGTTCGCTGTCTCGCCTTGGCGGAGCTGGCGATCCAACCGGCCAGCGTCGTTTGGGATATTGGGGCGGGGTCCGGTTCGGTGGCCATTGAGGCGGCGCGGCTCAGCGATCCCGGCCCCGTGTACGCCATCGAGCAGGACGCTGCCGACTATCATTTGATTTTGGCTAACGCCGATACGTTCGCCGCGCGCAACTTATACGCCGTTCACGGCGTCGCGCCGGATGTGTTCGTCGATCTGCCAACGCCGGATGCGATCTTTGTCGGCGGCGCGGGGCACGAGGTCACGCGCTTGCTCGAATCGGCGTGGCAAGCATTGCGGGCCGGCGGGCGGATGGTGGTCAACGTGGCCACTTTGGAGAGCCTCTCGGCCGTACACGCGGTCTTAAAACGGCTGGCCGGCAGCGTGGGAGTGCTACTGGTCAATCTGGCGCGCGGGAACGAGCAGTTGGAGACTTTGCGATTCGAGTCGGTCAATCCAACCTTTTTGCTGCACGTCGGCAAACCCTCCTCTCCCACTCGGCTACCGTAGGAACACCGGCTCTTCGAGAGACGCGCTCGATCCGTCGGTGAGAAGCAGAAAATTGGTCTTCCCAAAACACAAGGGACAGGGTATACGCCCCCCTCGTTAGTGGAAATCAAACGCAGGCCATGAAAGGGATCGCAGAGAGAAGCAGCAGCCGAGTTTCGCTGTGTGCGGGTGTTTGCGGGAATACCAGCACTACCCACCCTCCTGGGTAGGAGCATCTAGTTCGCTGGAACCAGTGGTTTTGGGTCGGCCACTCCGGCGAGCGCTTCGCAGTGGAACTCATGTCGGACCGGGAGCCGGACCATCGCGTCCGGCTCCCGGGGATACACTCGGCCGGCGCGGGACCAAGAGCAGACTCGCTCGCCTCTTCGGAGGCGAGCGAACGCACTTTTCTTCCGCGCCGGCCGACTTCCAGGATACGATTTCCTCGGCGAGACCGTACTTTCCTAATCCAAGAAGTCCACCAAGTCGCGCAGATTCTTTTTGCCGATGCGTCCGGCGATGTCCTTGATAGTGCGCAGATCCTTCCACGGCACGGAGTCGTGAGACGTGACCGCGTGCGGCTTCGCGGCGACGGTGGCGGTGGCGGCGGCGGCCTCGACATCGCTCTTCCTGGGCCGACCGCGCTTCTTTCGTTTTCCGCCAAGGCCGGCTTTGCCCCGCAGGGTACTCTTGTAGGACGAAATCATGTTGGCCGTCATGTCGACGTCGAAATGTTCCTTGATGAACTTCTGAATTTCCGACGGCGAACCATCGGGACCCAGATTGCTCATCGCCTGGCGAACGGCCTCCATCTTGTTCGTCCTTGGGTCGGAAACGGCGTCTCCCTTCGGTCTACCTCGTGGCATTTCGCATTCTCCCCTTTCAGGTGTCCGTTAAAAAATAGTATGTGCCGTCGGTTGACCGCTCTCGATCGCGTGTGTGTCCTGCCGCGTTGGGTTACATTCCGTCATACCTATGCAACCGCCGACTTGCACCTATCTTACATTCCTTGGCGTCCATTGCAATTCAATAATAGATATTTTTAGGACGACTGGCCAAGCGCGGCGCGCGATTTTTTTGTCCGATGACTCCTCGCTCCAAATCCAAGGTCGATCCTGTTCTTGAACGCGGCGCGTTCATCGGCCATAATCCAAGGATGGTCAACCATTGAAGCGGGAGGGACAGAACGTGGCAAAGATATTGATATTATGCGGCGTCGCTTCATTGTGCGCGGCGAACGGTCCTCTGATTTTGGCCCAAACACCAAGCAAGAAAATCGAAGCTACCGGACGCGCGGATCCGCGTTTGATCGCCTTCGATCGAACGATGAAAACCTTCTTAAGAGAACACGATTTGCCCGGCGCTCAATTGGCCGTGGCGAGGCGAGGCCGATTGATTCTCATACGCGGCTACGGTTATGCCGATGTCGCCGCCAAGGAACTGGTTCATCCCGATGCCCTGTTTCGCATCGCCAGCATTTCCAAACCGATTTCCGCCGTGGCCGTGCTGCAATTGGTCGAACGAGGCAAGTTGAAATTAGATGCTCCCATCTTCGACGTGCTGGACCTCCAACAACCCAAAGAAGGCGAGGGGCGGTTCGATCCACGGTGGAAAAAAATCACGATCCGTCAGCTATTGCAACATCGCGGCGGATGGGACCGCGACCGCTCCTTCGATCCGATGTTTCGTTCGCCGAAGATCGTCCGAGAATTGCACGTCGAACCGCCGGCTCGTCCCAATGACATCGTTCGCTACATGCTGCGAATGCCCCTCGATTTCGATCCCGGAACCAAGGACGCCTACTCTAATTTCGGTTACTGTCTGCTGGGGCGCGTCGTTGAAAAAGCCAGTGGGCAGACGTATGAGTCATACGTTCGCAAAGAAGTGCTGGCACCCTTGGGCATTCGAAGCATGCGCTTGGGCGAGACGCTTCCGGAAGGGCGGGCGCGAGGTGAAGTGAAATATCACGTCCCCGAAAGCGAGATGGGGCGCGCGATAATGGGCGCGCATTTGGGAGAATTGGTTCCCTCGCCCTATGGTGCGTGGTGCTTGGAGTCCATGGATGCGCACGGCGGATGGTTGGCCTCCGCCGCCGATCTGGTACGATTCGTCACCGCCTTCGACGATCCCGCACACTGCAAAATTCTTAAAGCGAAAAGCATCGCCCTGATGTTGGCGCGTCCGCCGGGCGCAGCGGGTTCTAAGCCAAATGGAAAGCCGCGCGACGCTTATTATGCGTGCGGTTGGATGGTGCGTCCGGTCGGCGATGGCGGTGGTTGCAACATTTGGCATTCCGGTTCGCTGCCGGGAACTTCCACGTTATTGGTGCGCCGCCACGATGGCCTGGCCTGGGCGGTTTTATTCAATTCGCGCCACAGTTCGAAAAAGAAAGAGCCTGCCGCCGCCATCGATCCCCTAATGCACGAAGCCGCCGACGCCGTGACCTCCTGGCCGCGCTGAGCAATGTCTCATAAATTAGAGGTCCTATCCGCCTCTCCGGTGTCCTTTCAACCCAAATGCGAGGTTCCATCATGTCGCTTCCCCTGGAAGGACGCACCATCGCCCTGGCGGAGACGCGGCAACTCGAAGAGTTGGCGCGCCTGTTGGAAGTCGAGGGGGCCACGACCCTGCGCTGTCCGTTGGTGAGCATCCTCGACGCGCCCGATCCGTCGCCGGTGTTGGTTTGGTTGCGCGATTTGTGTGCGGATCGCCTCGACTACATCGTGATTATGACCGGCGAGGCACTGCGGCGTTTATTGCATTTCGCCGACATGGATGGTCGGCGCGACGCCGTCATCGCTGCTCTGGCGCGGACCAAGATCGTCGCGCGCGGTCCCAAACCGGGGCAAGCGCTGAAGGAAATCGGCCTGGCTCCCGCGCGCGTCGCCGCTGTTCCCACCACCGAGGGTGTCATCGCGTCGTTGCGGAATGAACCGCTAACGGGGCTGGTTGTAGGTGTCACACTGTATGGCGAACCGAATCCGGCGCTGGAACATTTTCTGGTATCCGTCGGAGCGTGTGTGCGAACGGTGATGCCTTACATTTATGCCCCCGCCAGCGACGATGACCGCGTGGTCGATTTGATCGCGAACTTGGAGCGCGGCGCAATTGACGTATTGCTCCTTACCAGTTCGTCGCAGGTGGACCGTCTGTATGAGGCAGCCAAGCAACGCGGTGTCGAAGAAACGCTGCAAAAGGGGCTGTCGAGAACGCGCATTGCCGCCGTCGGCCCGATCTTGGCCGAACGCCTCCGGCGAGAGGGCGCGAAGGTGGACATCTGCCCCGAACAGGGGTTTGTAATGAAAAATCTCGTCCAACACATCAAACGCGCTCTGGCCGAGTGACCCTCTTTTCCGATTCGCCTATCTCTCCCCACTCGCTCTTGGTACATTCCACGGCCGTCCGACCGCCCTTCGTTCTATTTCGTCGTGAGGTCGTGGATGTCCATTCTTACCTCATTACCCTTTCGCTTGGCCCCTCATCCAGTCAAACCGGCGCATCGTTCCTCGCCTCCATACGGTCGCCGATTCGGCCCGACGGCTTGTTTGTTGGTGTTGTGCGGCGGCTTATTTTTCTTCGGTTTGAATGCCGGTGAGTTATATCAGACCGAAAGTCTGCGAGCGATGGTGGCGGCGGAAATGCTTCGCAGCGGCGATTGGATTGTGCCCACTCTGTACGGCGAACCATTATTGACGAAACCGCCCGGTATGTATGCGGCCATCGCGGCGGTGAGTTGGCCTTTCGGGCAGGTCACGACCCTCAGCGCGCGCTTGCCCTCGGTCTTGGCCGCGTCTATCGTTGTCATTCTCTTTTATAGGGTATTCGCGCGCAGTCTGGGATGGAGGGCCGGACTTCTAGCCGCCCTGTTGTTGCCGGCCTCGATCTCCTGGCTTCAGCGCGCGCCGTCCGCCGAGATCGACATGGTGCAACTCGCTTGGGTAGCGGCATCGTTGTTCTGTTTCTTGCGCGCGCTGGAAATCGCCGAAACGCCGGAACGTCGCGGCTTTGGCCGCGAATGGCCGTGGTGGCAATTCGCCATGTTGTGTGTCGCCGGCGGCGTGCTGACGAAGTGGACCGCCGCGGCGTTTTTTTATCTCACGGTCGTTCCGCTGTTGTGGTATCGCGGTCAAATGCGTTTATTGTGGAGCCGCGCTCATCTTCTCAGTGCGATGCTAGGAACACTGCCGTGTCTGGGGTGGATCGCCGCCGTTGCGGCGCAAACTGGCTGGCCGTCGTTTTTCGATGCCGTGCGCGGCGAAGCGTTGCCGCGTCTCTCGCCGGCGCATCATACCCGGCCCTATCCGTGGCACGAATTAGCCACTTTCCCTCTCGCTTTTGTCGCCTCGAATCTGCCGTGGTCGGCGGCGGCGCTGTGGACGCTGTCGCCGCGCTTCGCAGAATTGTGGGACGAACGCGGCAAGCGCTTGCTTCAACTCTTTCATTGTTGGACCTGGCCGAATCTACTCTTTTGGACGATGGTACCCGGCCATCATTTTCGCCACGCCCTGCCCTTGCAACCTGGCCTCGCCGGGTTGGCGGCCCTGACATGGATCGCCTGGACCGATGGCCGGCTCCGCTGGCCCATTCCAAACGTGCGACCGCGACAAGTATTCCTTTCACTCCTCGTACTGTGGCTGACGGTCAAAATCGTCTTCGTGACGACGATTGTACCCTACCGCGACCGCAACCGAGCGCCCAAGAGCAAAGGCGAACAACTCGCCGCCCTCGTGCCGACTTCCGAGACACTGTATCTGTTTCGGCTTAAGGACGAAGGTATTTTATTCTATTACGGCCGACCGGCGCGGCGCTTGTCGTCGCCGATGTGCCTTCCGAAAGAGGAGCGCGGGGCATATTGTTTGCTTACCGAGCTAGAATATCACCAATGGAGTCCCCTTTGTCTTTTGGAACCGCTCGAACGATTTAACGACGAACAGGGCCATCCGATTGTCCTCGTCAAACTACCTTGAGTCTCCGCAGCCATGAACGTAAACGCGGATCGAATTGCAGGTGTGTTGCTCGGAACGGCGGTAGGCGACGCGATCGAACTGCCGCGCGAAGGACTATCGCGTCGCCGCGCCGAACGCCTTTTTGGCCCACCCCCTTTGACACATCGTTTCATCTTCGGTCGAGGCATGGGAAGCGACGACACAGAACACGCTTGCATGACGGCTTCCTTTCGGGTTGCCTACAACGAACAGGTTGTTGGTTAGCCGCGACGCGCAGCGGAGTGCGAGACCGCGCGCTCCGCTGCGCGTCGCGGCTAACCGAAACCCCATACGGTCGAGCAGCGGCGACCGGATTGGCCCAACGAATAGCCGACGCTTTCGAGCATACGGCCGTGCAAAAACCGACTCCTCTGAGGCGAGCCATTGTCGTTGCCGCAACGGACGGCTTCCTCTTTCTTGGTGTAATTGGATTAACTCTGGGACTACTCCTGGGATGGAGCGACCGCGGGGCCGAGCTGCTATTGCCGGTGCTGGCCGGTAGTGTTTTTTCGATCGGAGGCGCGACCTGTTTCGGTCTGTTGGCCTACTTCTTTAGTCGCGCAGCGGACTCATTCGACGACGAATAGAACTTTCCGCCTATTCGGATAACAATTTTGCGATACGGTCTTCCAACTCGGCACGGGGCACTCCGCGAATCAGAAAGCGTTTGTCGCGGCCGGTCTGCCCGCCGATCAACTCCACTTGCGAACGCTTGATCCCCAGCGCATTCCTCAACTCCTCGATCAAGGCTTTGTTCGCGCGTCCGTCTTCCGGCGGAGCGGCGACAGCTACCCTGAGTGCGCCCGCTTGCTCGCCCTGCACGCCGGTTCGCCGCGCGCCTGGCTGTGCGCGTACCGGCAAAAGAATCCCCTCGGCATGATCCGTCAGCGCGATCATCCTTCCAACCCCTCGAACAACACCGTGCCGAGTCGTACCATCGTCGCCCCTTCCTCGACGGCAATCTCGAAATCGTTGCTCATGCCCATCGACAAATGCGGCAGCGCGCGTCCCCACTCGTTCGCCAACCGATCGCGCAGTTTTCGTAAGGCGGCAAACGTCGGCCTGGTCTTCTCGGGGTCTTCCGCATGCGCCGCCATCGTCATCAATCCGTCAATGCGGAGGTGCTGCAACTTCGCCACGATCTCCGCCAAGCTCCCCACTTCTTCCGGCGCGAAGCCGTTCTTGCTCGCCTCGCCGCTGGCGTTCACCTCCAACAGCGCCGGCAGAGTACGCGCTGCCCGCTTGCAAGCTTCCTCCAGCGCCTGTAATAGCCGCGCGCTGTCCACCGAATGAATGCGTTCGATCAACGGCAAGGTGCGTTCGATCTTGTTGCGTTGCAGATGTCCGATGAGATGCCAGCGCGCGCCCTGGACGACGGCGGCTTTGTGCCATAGTTCTTGCGGCCTACTCTCGCCGAGATCGCACGCCCCCAAACCCGGCAAGAGTGCCGCCGTCTCGGCGGAAACGGTCTTGGTGACGGCGACGAGCGTTACCTCGTTCCGCGCCCTTCCCGCGCGCCGGCAAGCCGCCCGCAGTCGTTCTTCCACCTCGGCCAGTCGTTCGACAAGCATATTGCGGATCGACACTTCGTGTCGGCGGAAAGAGGCGAGCGGGTATGTCAGCCCCTCAATGGGAAAGAATCGGGAGGCCGACGTCCCCCGCTCGCCAGAATTCTTTTTCGTTCGCTCTTACGTCTTGATCATGTCGTGCACGGTGCGACCGCTGGGGATCATCGGCAGAACGTGTTCTTGATGGGGAACCATGACTTCGAGGACGAAAGGGCCGTCGCTGTCGAGCATTTCCTTGAGCGCGTCGTCGAAATCTTCCTTCTTAGCGACGCGCGCAGCGCCGCAGCGGAACCCCTTGACCATCGTCACGAAATCCGGATACGGCTCCTCTTCATGACCCGCGCCGAGGTAAGTGTGGGCGCGGTTGCCTTCGTGGAAGCGGTCTTCCCATTGCACCACCATGCCCAGATGTTGATTGTTCAACAACAGCACTTTAATGGGCAATTTCTCGGTGTAGGCGCAGGCCAGTTCCTGAATGTTCATCAGGAAACTGCCGTCGCCGTCAATGTCGATGACGGTCGTGGCGGGGTGGGCGACCTGAGCGCCGATAGCGGCGGGTAGACCGAAACCCATCGAACCGAGTCCGCCGCTGGTCAGCCATTTTCGCGGCGAATTGAAGTGGAAATACTGGGCCGCCCACATCTGATGTTGGCCGACGCCGGTGGCGACGATGGTATTCTCCAGTTCGCCGCGCTCCTTCAGAATCTGCCACATGCGCTCGATGGCGTACTGCGGTAGAATGGCGTCCTCGCGGTCGGCGTAGCGGAGCGGCTCCGTCTCGCGCCAGTGTTCGATTTGCCGAATCCACTCGGCGCAGCGGCCGCTTCGCGTGGGGGCTTTCGTCCCCTGTTCGTCCATCAACTGCAACAGATCTTGCAACGCCTGCTTCACGTCGCCGACGATGGGCAAGTGAGCCACCTTGTTTTTGTTGATCTCCGACGGATCGATGTCGATATGCACGATCTTGCCGTGCTTGGCGAACTCGCTCACCTTGCCCGTGACGCGGTCGTCGAAGCGAACGCCGAGGGCGAGGAGCAAATCGGCGTCGTTGATGGCATAGTTGGCGTAGATGGTTCCGTGCATGCCAAGCATCTGCAAGCACAAGAAATGCTCGCTGGGAAAGCCGCCCAGGCCGAGAAGCGTTTGCGCCACGGGGATGCCGGCGCGCTCGGCGAACGCTTTCAAATAAGGAGCGGCGTCGCTGCTGACGATGCCTCCTCCGGCATAGACGATCGGCTTCTCGCTGGAGCGGATCATCTCCAATACTTTTTCCAATTCGGAGCGCGTGGCTCGGCGATAGGGACGGTAGCCGGGCAAGTTCATGGGCGGATCCCAATCGGCGACGACGATCTCTCGCTGCTGCACGTCCTTGGGCACATCGACGAGAACGGGACCGGGACGGCCAGAGCTTGCGATATGAAACGCCTCTTTGAAGACGCGCGGCAAATCTTCGGTGCGCGTCACCAAGTAATGGTGCTTGGTGACGGCGCGACAGACTTCGACGATCGGCGTTTCCTGAAAGGCGTCGGAACCGATGACGGCCGTGCCGACCTGGCCGGTGATGGCGACGAGTGGGACGGAATCCATCTTGGCGTCGGCAAGGGTGGTGACGAAGTTGGTAGCGCCAGGCCCGCTGGTGGCCACGCATACGCCGACCTTGCCGGTGCTGCGAGCGTATCCCTCGGCGGCGAAACCTCCCCCCTGTTCGTGGCGCGGAAGAATGGTCCGCAAGCGCGAGCGTACATGGGTCAACGCCTGATGAATCGGCATGCTTGCGCCGCCGGGATAGGCGAAGACGACCTCGACACCGTGATTCAGCAAGCACTGAACCAGGATCGACGCTCCCGAAAGCGGTGTCGTATCTGTCGCGGCCATTGTCGCAAAACCTCCAGCTGCATGGTACGTTGGATAACTCACAACAGTTTAGTATACAGCCGATGGGAAGGACGGCCAAGTTCGCTGGTTGGGGCGTGGGGAGGGCGAGACGACTAGTCCTCGCCCATCTCTTGCCGCAGAGCCGTGAGGGCGCGCATTTGCAACATGCGCACCGCGCCGGCCGTGCGGCCCATGCGCTCCGCCACCTCATCCGCCGGTAGTTCCTCGAAAACGCGCAGAAGGAGGACGGTTTGATAGTCCTCCGGTAGGCACGCGAGGGCATCGGCGATGCGCGAGGCAGATTCGTGTTCTTGGGCAATCTCGCTGGGACTGGGGCCGCCGTCCGCCAAACCGCGTTGGAGTATCCACGACGAATCTTCGACGCCAGCCCGCACATGCTCCAGTGAGACTTCGCGGTCGGCGGCGCGTTGCAGCGCGGCGTAGCGGCGTGCTTCGTTGAACAAGTTGTGCGCCAAGATGCGCCGCAGCCAAGCCAGCAATTCCCTCTCGTGTTCGCCCTGAAAGGCGGCGAAATCGCGATGGGCTTCCATCAGAGTTTGTTGAACCAAATCGGAGGGCGCGCACTTGACGCGCAGCCGTTTACCGAGTTGGGCCTGCGCCAAAACGTGGAGGTAGGTCTGATAGCGCGCGAACAACTCGTCGCGCGCTTCGGCCTCGCCGTCGCGGCAGCGGCGAATCAAATCGGAAACGGTGGACGAAATAGTCATGGTCGAGGATTCCTCCGGGGATTCTTCGAGTGTAATCGATGGAAGCAATGAAGGCAACGGTGAGGCGGCGGCATCTCGGTCGCCGAGTCCCTCTTGCCAAGCCGCGCATCATCCCCTTAACTGACAGAAAGGATCGAAACTCACGCCTCGGTTACGCACATTGGGAGGAAATCGAATGCGACGACTACTCGGCTTCGCGGTGTTGGGCTTTGTGGCCGCTGCTTGCAGCCTCTCCGCCGGAGAATCGAACGCGGCCGACGGCGACAAGGACAAGCCCAAGGGAGTTGTCGTGGACCTCGATGGTCTTAAATCGGTCGCCCCAGGCGATTGGAAGGAAGAAACGCCGTCCAATCGGATGCGCTTCATGCAGTTCCGCTTGCCCAAAAAGGACGGCGACAAAGACGACGCGGAGTTGATCGTGTTCAAAGGTTTGGGTGGCGGGAGCAAGGCAAACGTCGAGCGATGGAAGGGCCAGTTCGTGCCGCCCAAGGACAAGAAAATCGACGACGTTGCCAAAGTGATGGAGATCAAACTCGGCGAGCAGAAGGCGGTATTCCTCGACATCACGGGGACATATCAGTTTAGTTCGCAACCGTTCAACCCGCGCGCCAAAAAGGAAGAAAAGCCAAACTACCGGATGCTCGCCATCTACTTCGATGGTCCCAAGGATGTCTACCAGATCAAGTTGACTGGACCTGCCAAGACGGTCGAAGCCTATAAAAAGGGCTTCGATGTATGGGTCAAGAACTTCAAGTAAGAGACTGTCTCATCAGCTCCCTTCTCGCCTGTACTCAGAGGAGAGGGGTAGGGGTGAGGGGCAAGAAATCTCGGAAAACTCACCCTTTCTCCCCCTGAGTACAGGGGGAGAGAGGGCTTTTGGGACAGACTCCAAGCGACGGAGAGCCGGCTCGCGGTATCGATCTTCGGGACACTCCACGAGGATGCCGCGAGTTGGCCGGAAACGGAGATTCCGCCATTCGCATCGACGAATTCGATTACGATTTGCCGCCGGGGCTGATCGCGCAGACACCTTGCTCCCAACGCGACCAAGCGAGGTTGATGGTACTCCGCCGCTCCGGTGAAGCGCTGGAACATCGGCACTTCCACGAGTTGCCGACGTTGCTTGATCCCGGCGATCTGCTGGTGTTGAACGATACCCGCGTTCTTCCCGCTCGCGTGATCGGTCGCCGCGCGCGCACCGAGGGCAAGTGGGAAGGGCTGATTCTTGGCGCAGCACCAGAAGGGAACTGGGAATTACTCTGTCAGACGCGCGGTCGTTTGATCGTCGGCGAGACTTTACTCGTCGATCCCACGAACGGCGATGCCTCCACGCCGCCCTTGCGTTTGTGCCTGATCGGCAAGACGCCCGGCGGCCACTGGTTGGCACAGCCGAGCGAACCCGGAACCATGGCCGAATTGCTCGGACGGTATGGCCGCGTGCCGCTCCCTCCGTACATCCGCAAGGGCCGTGCCAACGAGGGCGACCGCGAACGCTATCAGACGGTCTACGCCCAACGCGAAGGGGCGGTGGCTGCTCCGACGGCGGGACTGCACTTCACCCCGGCCGTTTTTGAAGCGTTGAAGCAGCGCGATATCGAATGTTCCTTCGTCACGTTGCACGTTGGGCCGGGGACGTTTCAGTCGGTGCAAGTCGAAGAAGTCGCCGAGCATCGGATGCAGAGCGAATGGTGCGAGTTGTCGGCCACGACCGTCGATGCCATCGAGGCATGTAAGAAGCGAGGCCGTCGCGTCGTCGCCGTAGGTACGACTTCCGTGCGGGTCTTGGAGACCGTGGGTCAAAAGGGAATGCCCCTGACGGCGTGGTCGGGAAACACGGACTTAACCGTTTGTCCTCCGTTCGAGTTTCGCGTCGTCGATGCGCTGGTGACGAATTTTCACCTGCCGCGCTCCAGTTTATTGCTCCTCGTCGCCGCCTTCGCCGGACTGGAACCGATGCGGCAAGCGTATCGAGTCGCCATCGAACAACTGTATCGCTTCTACAGCTACGGCGATGCCATGCTGATTCTGTAACGGACAATCCTGACGTGGACAATCGCATTCTCCATCTCGACGTTCGCAACGGCTCCCTGATGCCCGCTCAGTCGGAAGTGTGGATTCGCGTGGTCCCAGAATGGCAATCGCCCACGACCGAACTGCGCGGCCGGCTCATGGGACCGCGCTGTCCTTATGCGAGTACCGTGGAGGTGGCGTATCCACTGCGTCCGATGCCGCAACGAGAAAGCTCCGACCGTTTGACGGCGCGCGTCGTCATCCCAGAAGCCAGCTTATGGGATACGGAGAGCCCGTTTCTCTATCGAGGACCGATCGAACTGTGGCAAGACGGTAGATGCTGCGAACGAATCGTACTCTGCCACGGATTGCGATCGGTTCTCTTGGGCGAGCGCGGTCTCTCGCTCAACGGCAAGCCGATGAGTCTCCGGGGGCAAACGGTCGCCTCCTGTACCGAAGCGGAGGCTCTGAAACTCCGCGAGAATGGGTGCAACTTACTGATCGTCCCGGTCGAAGAGAGTACCCTTTCGCTCTGGGAACGTGCCGACCGTCTGGGCTTCCACGTTTTGGGGCAATTGAAGGATGGGAGCGAGAAAACACTTAAATACCTGAATCGGCTCCATTCGCAGCCGAGCTGTTTGGGTTGGCTCGTGGAGAAAGGGATACATCCACCTCTCGACCTCCTGCCGCCGAGATGCCTAGTCGGTCTGGTGTGCGATGAAACCGCCCCGTCGCTTCCCCTGTGGACCGGCCATTTTTTATTTGGCCCGGCGGAGTTGGCGAATCTCGGCAAGGCGTTGCTCGTGAAGGGGGAAACGTCTCTACCACTTGTAAGCGGCTCAATTCTGGGACACGCCTCGTGAGCCGTTCCCTCGGCCACACCCACGGTAGAAAAGTTGCTACAATCCCTAAAGGTTGCACATTCCTCAATCTGTAGATGCTCCCCTTTCCGATCGCAAAGTTTTCCTTGCGGGAAAAGTTCCCCCAATCTGTTAGAATGGTAGATTGAGACACGTCGATTTTACGGATGGTAGCGAACGCCGTCGGGTCTCGAGAGGCAGGAGGAGGCATCCATGTTATCCTCGCTCGGCAGGTATCTCATTTTGCTCCTTCTGGGCGCGACGATCGCCTTGTCGTCGCATGCACAAGAGAAACCCGCGAAGTCCGCGCCCTCTACAAAGAGCGGCGGCAAGGACAAGAAGACTCCACCCGATGTCGAATCGAAAAAGGCCGCCGATCTGAAAAAGCTGGACCTGGCTTCGCTTCCCGCCGAGGCCGTTCTCATTTTGTGCGAGCGAGTCAATGAAGCGCTCGAACTGTTTCCCAAACTGGTCGTTTTGAGACCCGAAAAATATCAGGAGATGCGCGACGAGATCGAACGCCTCAAGGAACAGCTTCAGTCCGAGAAACTGACAACCACGCCGACGCGGTGCGTTCTGCGCGGCAAGGTCGAAGTCAATGCCGTTCGGTTCGAGGCGGAGTTCACCGGGACGACGGATCGCGCCGCCACTTGGGTGGCGCTGGCTTGCCAGCAGGCCGGCGCGTCGGTAGCCGAGACCGATGGAAACAAAGCACACATTCGCCGCAACGAATCGAGCGGATTCGCAGTGCGAATCGAGAAAGCGGGCGACTATCGCGTCAAGCTCGATTTGATTCTGCCGTTGGCATCGCGGGACGGCAGTACACGCGGTTTCGAGTTGTCGCTGCCGCGCCCCGTCATAACCACTCTCGAACTCGAATTGCCCGCCAACGTGAAGGATGTGCGCGTCGGCGGACGCCTCCTCAAAGATGCGCGCCTCTCGGGTCTGACGCTGAAAAATAATCGCCAGCTCCAAGGTAATCCCAGTCTCGAACCCGTCGAAAAACTCGACGTATCGTGGAAAGATAATCGGCGGCCGGTGGGCGAGCCGATGCGCACGGCCTTGGGAACGATTCAGGTGCGTTTGGACGAGACTGGACTGACGACCGAAGCCGATCTGCTGCTCGCGGTCGAAGGCGCACCGACCAACGAATGGCGTTTGCTGGTTCCGCACAAGGCCGAAGTCAAAGTCGATCCACCGGACGACGTTCGCATTCAAGAGATTCGCATGGTCCCCGATACCCCCTTCTCTTCGCAGTGCATCCTTCGCTTGAAAGAAGCGAGCGGCGATCCGTTCCACGTTCGCATTCGCGTGCCGTCGCAGTTGCATCCCAAATCGCCCATGCCGGTGGGGCCGTTCTGCGTCCTCGACGCCGTACGGCAAAGGGGAACTGTTGTGGTTCGCAATCGAGTGCGCAACGTGCAATTGGATTATCGCGGACACGGCGACATGCAGCTGCGCCGCCAACAAACGGCCGAGATCGGGGAGACGCCGGGAACGGTCGCGACCCTGGAATACATCGATATACCCAGAGTGAGCAAGCCGAGTCAGGCGACGGGTCCGCACTCGTTGTCGTGGCTGGATCTGGTCGCGGAGACATCGCTCCCGCAAGTGCGGACGCGCGTTTCCCATACGCTTAGGCTTCGTCCCAGCAACAACGAGGGGGCGATGAGCTGGGTTATTGAAACGACGATCGTGCCGGAGTCGAAATGGAGCGACGGCGAACCGTTGAGAGTCTTCGTGCCCGCCGACTGGCAATCCAGCGATGAAAACGTCTCCGTCAACGGAAAGGCCGAGGCCCGTTATGTCTTGCTACCGATCCCACGCAATGCGTCTTCTTCGCCCTTGCGTTTGGACGGCAGCTATTCGACCGTCCACGAGGCCGACGGGCGCGTCGCTTTCAAACTGCCGCGACCTCAAGGAGCCGTCGAATCGTGCGATGTCTCGTTCGTTGCGCCGGCCGACATCGAATTAGTCGTCAACAACCGCGAAGCACTCAATATGGAGCCGGGAAAGTCGAATCGCCCCAACGAACAGACCTGGCGCTGCCTCAACGGCGCGCCGGACGGAGTCGGCATCGACGTGAACTGGAGGCCGTATCGCCCCGAACTGCGCGTCGCGTCGGTCATCGATCTGACGTTAAACGGCAACCACGGCGATCTGCGCCACGAATTGCGTCTCCAGTTACCACCGATCCCGCCGGCTTCGTTGAACCTCCGCGTGCCGGACAGCATCGATGACGTGCGGGTGGAAAGCGGAGAATGGAGAGCGGAGAAAAGAAACGGTAGATTCGTCCTCGTCCCCACTGCAACTCTCCACGCTTCACCCACGAAGCCTTTGCTGCTACACTATACGGCTCCGTTGACGGGAAAAACCTCCGAGACGGGCGCGAGGAACACGCCGCTCCTCGTGCCGTTGGTATCCGTGGAACAGGCGACGGCGAACGATGTCAAAGTTCGCATCTGGAGCGAACCGGGCGTTCTGCCACGATTGGCGGCAAGCCGAGCCTGGGAAGAACTCGGCATCGAAGAAGTCGAGGGACGCCGCGATCTGCCGGTGTTGGTGTTGCGCGCCGCGCGGCGCGACGTGCCATTGCGGTTGATTGTGGCCGAGTACTCGGCGAGCTACACTGTTCTCGTCGAGCGTTCGCAGTTGCGTGTAAGTCTGGGCGAGAACGGCGTGCAATCTTGGCGCGCGCGCTTCCAAATCCGCCAACTCGCTCAGCGCGATCTCGACATCTCGTTTCCGGTTCCCGTGGCCACTCTTCACGCTCGCTTTTTCCTCAACGGCAAACAAGTGACCCCGGCTTTGCTAGACGACAAGGGCGAGCCTACCGACGGGGGCGAAGTGGCGCGGCTGCGCTTGTCGCCCGAACTGATTCGGCAGACCTCTCTGCTGGAAGTGTCCTTTCAGTCGCTGCCAACACGAAGCGAACGCAGCCCGTTGCATACTCTCTTGCAGCCGCCGCTGCTGCGGGGAGCGCCTACCGTTCCAGCGCGCTGGCTGGTGAGCGTGCCCGGCAATCGCGTGTTGCTTTCACCCGAATGCGAAGCGGGAGCGGAGCGCTCCTGGACTCGCCACGGTTGGCTTTTGGCCGCTCGCTTGCAACAGAGCAGCGCCGACCTCGAACGCGAATTCGACAACGCGCTGCCGGAAAAACTGCGCCGAGAGCTGGAATCGCGGCCAGCTTCCTCCGGCGACGACCAAGCTCCTGCCTTAATGTTCTGGCAAGATCAGACCGCGCCGATTGTCTTAACGCAAGCGCCTCAGCAGGCTTGGTTATTGGCTTGTTCGTTAGGGCTACTCCTGCTCGGTCTGGGTGTCTACGCGTCTGCCCGACCGCGGGAGAATGGACACTGGGCCAGTTGGTTTTGGCCGCTGTTGGCGGTACTGGCGTTGGCCGTCTCCGTGGCCGCCTTGTTCTGGCCGGCAGCATTTTGGGCCATCGTCTATGGGTGCGAACCGGGCGCGCTCGTTTTGCTCGGCGTGGTGGCGATGCAATGGATGATGCACCAGCGCTATCGACGACAGATCGTTTTTTTGCCCAGCTTTAGCCGAGGTCGAGCCGGCTCCTCCCTCGTGCGCAAACCGCCCGTGCCGCGCGTTCCCAGCGGCGAACCATCCACCGTCGATGCTCCGCCCCCCGTGGGATAGCGGCCAACCTTCGGGCGACGAGGCGATAACGAGACAGGGAGACGTTCGATGGCGAGAGCGCAGATCGCATGGGGGCAAGCGAAAACCCACCGCCCGGTGAACCTGTTCCGCTATGTCCCTCTTTGCACACTACCGTTTCTCGCCGGTGTTCTCGTCGCGTTATCCCCGTTTCAGATCTTGAACTTGTCGCCGAATGTCTCGCAGTCGGCGGAGCCAAGGGAATCGATACCTAGCTTTCGACGCCTGTTGCTTTCAGCGGAACAATTGCCGGAGGAAATGAATCGCGTTCGGGATGGTGTGCTAGTGCGTCTGCCGCGCGCCGAGTTTGAAGCCTTGGTGGACAGAGCGACCCAGGCCACCGCGAAAAAAGTCCCACCGCTCCTGTTGGAAGCCCACTATCACGCCAAGCTGAAAGACGACGCACTGTTCGGCGAGGGCCAGTGGAAGCTGACGCACAAAGGACCGGGGCCGGGACTATTGAGCCTCGATCCGTTCAATCTCGCCGTGCGACAGGCGCGATTCGAAAACGACGACGCCATCCTCGCCGCCTTCGACGGGAAGACCCCGGCCCTATTGGTCGAGACGCCCGGCGAGCGGACCGTGTCGCTCGATTGGTCGGCGCGCGGCGAACCGGGACCGAATGGATTGCAGTTCCATCTGGAGATGCCCTCAAGCCCCGTCGCGCTTATGGAATTGGACGTGCCCGTTGGCTGCGGCGTAACGATGCTGAAAGACGGGGCATTGCTTTCCGGCCCCCACGAGGCGGAAAAGGCAGAGTTGCGTCGGTGGAAAATCGTTTGTGGTGGGACTCCCAGCATCGATGTCCTCATCCTCCCTATCGACCGCGCCGATGCGGTCTCTCCTCCCTTAGTACGTCAACGAACCGCGCAAAAACTCAATCCGGAAGGACTCGAAGCGACATTCGAGCTAACGCTGGACGGCCCGACGCGCGGTGTGCGCGAGTTGGTGTGCGAATGCGATCCAGAACTAAGACTGGGCGAAGTCGTTGGCCCCAATGTGGGGGATTGCTCGTTCCAACGCGGCGATGAGAAAAAGCCCTCGCGGTTGACGATTCGATTGCGCGAGCCGACGCGCGCGGGAACGTGGCAAATTCGATGCTTGGCTCCGCTCAATCGTACCTCGTCGCCGGGGGGAGCGCGGCAGATCGCCTGGCACAGTCCCGGACTACGCCTGCTCAACGGCGCGTCGCGCGGCGAAACATTGACGCTGTGGCTGCATCCCGAGTTGCGCGTCGAAGATTGGGATTCCGGACATTATCGACTCATTTCTTCTGAAATCGAACGCGCCTCGGGCGGACAGATCCTGACCCTGCAAGGCGGCGGATTGGGTCCGCTCCGCCGCCCTTCTTGCCGCGCGCGCGTCAATGGCGTCGATTATCGCGTCCAACAACTGACGTGGTTGCACGGCGACGCCTCTGGCATGGGAATGACGGTCCAACTTGCATGGGACGTCGACCAGGGGCAACTCTTTCAGCTGCCGATACGATTGCCCCCTCAATGGAAAGTCGATAAGGTCGAATTGAACCCCGCCACCCTTTTGCGCGATTGGCGCGTGCGCGGTCCCGCCGATAAAGCGACACTCGTCGTCGATCTTGCCGAGCCTATCGGCGTGCGAAAATCGACCGAGGGGGAGCGCGAGACGGAACCGGCGCGCGCAAGCGCCGCGCCGCGCTCGCGCCCGCCGATGCTCACCCTCCACCTGAAACACGAGGTCCCGAATGGGTCGGTGGGTAAATGGTTGCCGTTTCCCGATGTCGCGGCTCAAGGCGCGCGCTTCCGCGAGGGGGCGCTGGCACTCGATTGCGACGAGCGACTGTTTCATCTTGAGGTGGAGGCGCGAGCGGAGCGTTCCGAAGTAGATGGCGAAGGACCGTGGGGGCAGCGTTTACCGGAGTATTATTATCGTTTTAAGGGCCAACTGCCTCCGGGGCGTCTGCGCGTATTGCCGCGCGCTCCTCGCATTCGCGCCAGGTGCGAAACGGAGGTATTGCTCGCCTCCGCTCGCGCCGATGTCGAGCTGCGCTTGTTGTTCGAATTGGAGTCCGGCACCTCGAACACCGTCGAATTGTCGCTGTCGAGCGGCGACGGCGAGCCGTGGTCGTGGCGCAACGAGGCCGCTCCGCGAGGCGAGGAGTCGTCGCACAATCGCGTGGTCCGCATGGATCGACTATACGGAGAGGAAATATCTTCCGCGCTTCACCTGATCGGCCAGGTGTCGCCGCCGTCGATCGCCGCCGTCGCCGCCGCATGGCCGAGCGACGAACGCTGGCGTTTGACGCTGGCTCGACCGCTGCGATTGCGCGAGCCGCTCCGCTTGCACGCGCGCCGCTCCCTGCAGCCGCTCGACGGCCGCTGGCACGTCCCGCTGCCGATCGTTCGCGGCACCGAGCGCATGGAGGGAGAGGTGAGGCTGCATTTGGAGCGAAGCGATCTCGTGCATCCGCACTCCCAAGGTCTGCGCGAGGCGGCGGCCCTACCCGGATCGGGCACTCCGCCGTGGCGCACCTATCGCTACGGGCAAAGCGCGGTCGGACTGGCACTAACCGGCGCGGCTCAGGTCTCAAGTCGGGCGTCGACCGCCGTCATCGACCGCGCAGTCCTGCTGACCCATGCCGGAGGGGATGGGGGCTTACACCATCGCTTTTCCTTTCAGGTCGCCAACTGGAACGAACCGATCCTGCCGTTGCGTCTGCCTCCCGGTTCGCGCCCAGCAGCCGTTCGGATCGATGGACGTTGGTTGCCGCGACTGCTGCCGAAGCTGGAGGAAGACGCCGTCGCTCCTGCCGACGATCCGATCGAATTAAACCTACCCGTGCCGATTCGAGAAGGAAAGGCCGTCAAAAACATCCATCGGATTGAGGTCGTCTACACACGCGCTATGAAGCCGTGGACCGGGTGGCAACAACTCGAAGCGCCCGCTCCGAGTCTGCCGGTTGGTCCGCTTTCGTTCCGTCGGATCTGGCGATTGGCACCCCAGCTGACGCCCTTGCACTCCGAGCGCTATCAACGCGTTCCCGCCACCGGCGGCACTGCGGAATGGCCCTTGCTTCCGCGACGCTTCGCCGACTTGTTCCATTTGCCGGGAGCGTGGCGAACCTTCGATCCAATGGTGGAGGACCGCGCCGCGTCGACGCGCGAAATCCTCGATCGAGCCGGGCGAGAGTTGCGCGTTCGTCGCGCCGAGAAGACCATCTCGATGCGCGAGATGGTGGACGAATTGGCTTTCGACCACTTAAAGGATCGCTCGATACTTCTTCTGGATGCAGTGGCGTTGAGGGAAGCGGGAATTGGACCGGAGACTACCGTTCGCATCGATCGACTCTCTGCCGACGATGTGTCGCCTCCCTGGACGGTCCTCGGTCTCGTCGCCGTCCCAGTCCGATCCGCGATATTATTGACGACCTCCGGCGCGTCGAGGGAGATGCTTCGTTACCCATTGCTGGAAGAGATGGAGAAAACGCTGGCCGATGCGGCGGCGCGCGGCCAAGATCCGTCCGGACGATTCTGTTCCGCTCTGAATTGGCTCGATCCCGACGGCGCGGCGCTCGACATCGAATGGTCGCCGCCGGATTCCGAGACCCAACGCGCAGATTGGAGCGAGTGGGAACCGATTGCCGGCGTCTTCGAAGACGGTCCCTTGGTAGTACGGCGCGAGGGGGTGACGGCGGCTGCTTTGGTTTTAGTCTTCGCGGTAGGAGTCTTCTTCTGGTTGCGGGGCCTTTGGCCGGCTCGCCCTCGCTTGCTACCCCTTTTGTCCCTGTTGGCCCTATTGGGCCTGTGCGTGGTTTGGCTGCCGGGAGCGCTACGCGGCGCGGTTTGGTGGGCTTTGTTGGCCGCGTGCGCTGGGGCGGTGGCGCATTATCTGCGCTGCGTCGTTGTCTTGCGCATTCGGAGGCGAGCGCAGTCCACACTTCTCCGTCCGCGAAGAGCCGGGTCCGCCGCCGCGGTGGGCTTGCTCCTGTCGGCAGGTCTCATTGGTTGGTCGGGCCGCGCCGACGCACCTACACCCTTCACGGTCTACCTGGTTCCTACCGGCGACGAAAAATCGGACAAGCAAATGGTGTTGGCTCCCGCCGATCTCCTCGACCGCCTCAAGGATCTGACTCGAATGTCCGGGTCGGCAGCAGTCGGTCTGCGGGCGGTTTTGCTGGACGCCTCCTACGAAGGGCAAGTGGTTGAGGGGCAGGCCGAGTTCGCCGCCGTCTTCTCGGCCTATAGCACGACCGATGCGGCGACGCGGCTCACGCTGCCTTGGTCCGATGTGCAGTTGATCGGCGACGTTTTACTCGACGGGGCGCGCGCTTGGCCGTCGACGCTGCCCGCGCCGCAGGGCGGTTGTTCTCTCAAGCTGCAAGGGCGCGGTCGACATAAGATCGAGTTGCGATTCCGCGCTCCCATCCTCGGCACGCGGGAAGATCGCAACGTGATGTTCGCCGTGCCTCCGCTGCCGCACAGCCGTCTGTCGTGGCGTTTGCCGCCGGGCGCGCTCGAACCGCAAATGTTGGTGAAATACGGCGCTCAATGGAAAACGCGCGCCGCCGACGGCGAGCGAATGGAGGCGGACCTCGGCGCGGTGCCTCGTCCCGTCCATCTGCATTGGTATCAGCCGTCGGGCACCCCTCTCGTCACTTATCGGGCCGCCTATTTGTGGGAATTGGGCGTCGAATCGAATCGCCTGACCGCTTGGTTGCGGTATCGGGTGCGGCAAGGCTCGGTGAATACCTTGGAAGTCGATCTGCCCGAAGATTTAGAGGTAAGCTCGGCGACGGCTCAGCGGACGGCGTCCGTCGAGCCGGCTCCCTGGTCGGCGCGCGTCGCGCTGCGCGATTGGCGCGTGGGCCGAGCCGACGGTCAACACCGTCTTTATCTGGAGTTTCCCTATCCGGTTCAGGGCGATTTTCAAGTGACGCTGAAGCTGTTGCCGCGCGAACCGTTACCGGCGCGGGCCTCGCTGCCGATTCCCTCGCCGCGCGGCGTTCGCGCCTCCGGTGCCTCCGATCTGGCCTATCGCACCGATGCAGGATTGAGCGCCCAGCGCGACACCTCGAATTATCTCACCCGCATCGCCTCCGAGCAATTCGCTGCCGATTGGCCCGACGCGACGCGCCTGGAAGAGAATTTCTCCGGCACCGCCTACCGCATCACCCCCGACCATGTGCCGCAATTGGTTTTGCGATTGGTGCAGACGCCACCGGCCATCCAGTCCGAGGTCGATGTCACCGTTCAGGCCGGTGGACATTCCGCCCAATTTCGCGCCCTCGCCGATCTGAAATCGGCCAATAAGGATTTGGCGTATCTCGAATGGGAACTTCCTACCGCCGAGTGTACCATCGTGTCGGCGACGGGCGACGATGTGCGTGCATGGAAGCAACACGGCGCACGCTTGCTCGTGTGGTTGAACCGAACGACGACTGCGACGCGCCTGCAACTGTCCGGTTGGCTGCCGTTCAAACCGTCCGGCGCGACCTCGCATCTCGAGTGGAGCGGGCCTCGTTTGCACTCGGCCTCGCGCCAGCACACGCGCCTTCACGTTACGGCCGTCGGCGACCAGATCCTCTCCGAGGTTGTCGCGCGCAATCTTCAGCCCATTGCCGTGCCCGGCGGCGTTCGCCGGACGGGAGAGCGTGAGGCGAGCTTTGAGTCGTCGGATTTGCTGTACCATCTGCGCTGCCGAGTACGGCCCGCCTCGAACGCCGTCGCCCAGGTGTTGACCTTGGCCGAGGCGAACGAACGGGAGTTCCGATTTACGACCGCGGTACATTATCGGGTCACACGCGGCGAGTTGCAGCGCATTCACCTGCGCCTGCGCAACTGGGATCGAGAAAAGGTTGAACTGAGGGCGGAAGGCATCGCCGAGACTCCGAGTCCGCGTCGAATGGCGGGGGAACGATCGTGGCTGTTGACTTTACCGGCGGGTATCACCGGCGTCTTCCGCGCAACGCTGAGCGGAGTCATGCCGCTCGAGGATGCCGAGTTGGGCATACACATGCCAGAGGTCGTCGTTGGAGGCGTCGAGAGCGTTCAGTCATTTGTCGCCGTCACCGGGGATTTAAGCGCCCAAGCGAGTGGCACATTGCAAGCGTTGTCCCCATCCAACAAGGAGCTGGCCTCTTCATGGCCGGGCGAGACGCAACGGCTGGAGCGTGCGGCGGGACAAGCCTGGCGGGTAACGGGTTCCGAATGGCATGTGCGCTTGCTGCCGCGCGCGCGGACGGAGGACGCGACCCCCTCGCTTGTGTTCCTGACGGAGCAGGGGGCAGTCGCTCTCGATGGCCGACGTTGGCTCCACGAGGGGTACTGGTGGCTGCGGCACGAAGCGTATGCGGATCTGAACCTCGACTTTCCCGCGCCGGCCCGAGTTCTGGCTGCCTCCGTGGACGGCGTGGAGGTCACAACGCTGCAATCCGCTCCGGCGCGCGCGTGGCTGCCGATGCCGGGTCGGTCTGGAGTGCGCTGCCTTCGTCTACGATGGATTTACGACCCCTCGGAACCGTTGGATCGACCGAATCTAATCCCTCCGCGAGTGGCCGACGCCGTCCAAGGGCCAACTCTTTGGTCGGTGCGAGTCCCCGCGGGTTGGGATGCCGGCAGCGCCGCGCCGGCGGCTCGTCTGGGCAGCGGCGCGCCGTGCAAGGCTGCTCTCTCGTTGTACCGCGCCGACGCACAGCTTCGCATTGCCCAAGCCCTCGCCAAGCAAGCGCGCGCGCCCGACTCGGAGACCGTTGCATCCGTTCGACGCCGATTCGAGTTGTACTGCCTTCAGGCTCAAAATGCTTTCGCGCAGGGAGGCAGGAACGAGAACCTGAAGGGACCGAGCGGCCAAAGCCCGATCGAGTGGATGGCCGATTTACAAGCCGCCGGCCGAGCCCTTGGGAAAGATGAACGAGTCAAAAAGGGGGAAGCGGAGAAGGGGACAAAGAAGAACGAAGATACGAAAAGTAGCGGAGAAAGAGAGAAAGAAACGAACGACCGTCGCTTTTCTCTTCTTATTCCCGATTCGTCTTCTCCGCCACTCTCCGAATCCATACCAGAAAGCGGCGGCATCGTGGTCTCTTGGTACGGTCGTCCCGGTTCGGAGCCGCCGCGTTTGCGACTGACCTCGCAAGTCAATCGGTACAAACGTCAAGCCCTGGCCGCGTCCGGCGAATGGATCGGCGGATTGGTTGTCGTTTGGATTCTCTCGCTCATGCCGTTCGTGAGAGCCAGACTGCCTCTTTTTTGGCCGGAGCAGATCGCATTGCTCGGCCTCCTCGGTTTGCATCTGGCGGGAACGACTTCGATTGTTCTGGGCTTATTCGTACTCGCGATCGGCGGTCGTTTGTTTTTGATGGCGCGGGGAGTGCATGGTTGGTTGCGAGGTCCTCGACACCAACCGAGTACGATGAACGCCGTCGGTAGCGGCGGAGGATAAAGAGGCGATCCAAGATGCCCCTTCCCCTGAGTACAGAGAGGGAGTTTCTGAGACAGTTTCTCAGCGCCACGCTTTAGGCTCGACACGATCTTAGCGAGGTTGCTCGATCTGCGCCAGCACCGCGCGAATGGCCGACAGTGGATCGGGAAAAGTTTGCGTGGTCCCGTAGGTGCGGTTGGTGTTCGGATTGCTCGGTACGGGGATCGAGCAACTATACTTCCATGTGCCATCGTCTTCCATGTCGAGTCTCTGCCAGGCAACGTGTTGCCGTTTGAGGAATTGTTGGGCTTCCTCGAAAGTTCGCACGGAGGCCGCCGTTCCGGTGAAGGCGGGGGGCGGCGGAGTCCCACTCGATGTCGTTACCATTCTCGCGGTCGTCCCCGGCGATACAGGCTCCGGCGTGCCTACCGAAACATTGGGGGCTACGCCGCGCGCGGCACCTCCGGTCAAACGCACATCGCGCACGGGTTCCGGCGCTCCCATCTCGCCACTGGCCAGCGAGGCCGTGCCCGCGCCAGAAATGGAGGAAGGCAACGGCGGAACGGGACCTATCGACGCCGTCTGGGGCGAAGTTTGTCCCGGCGTCACGCCTGGCCCGGCCACCGGCGTCGGATTCGGCGGGGCGTGAGAACCCATAAACGGATCGTTCGAGGCGTATTTCTTGCCGTACAATCCTTCGCAACCGGCCAAGGTCATCAGGGCGAGTGCCACGATCCAAAGACCCGTGCGCCCGTCGCTCTGCCGGACTCCCTTCCGCCTGGACTGGCCCACTGGGTGCATATGCCTTCCCGCCTTTTGCCGCGCTTGCCGCTTTTGTCCATAGTCCGTAGTCGTAGGGTGAGTCGAATACGGATGACCCACCGAAAACAGACGACTGACATACCGAAGCGAAAGGGTTCAGACAATGGCAGCTTTTCGAATCGCCGTCATCGGCGGAGACGGCATCGGCCCCGAAGTCATCGATCGAGCCATCCAAGTCGCCGATGCCGCGCGCCGCCACGACAATGCCGTTCTCGACTGGAATCCGCTGCCGTGGAGTTCCATTCACTATCAGAAGACGGGGCAGATGATGCCGCCCGATGGCTGGGACATTCTGCGCCGCCACGACGCCATTCTGCTGGGTGCCATCGGCCATCCCGACGTGCCCGACCACATCACCTTGCACGGACTGCTCCTGCCCATGCGCCGCAAGTTCGATCAGTACGTCAACCTTCGTCCCGCGTATCTGTACGATGGCGTGCAGTCGCCTTTGCGCGACAAGGCTCCCGGCTCGATCGACATGATGGTCTACCGCGAAAATACCGAAGGCGAGTACGCCCCTATCGGCGGTCGGCTCTATCAGGGAACGCCGCACGAAATCGCCATTCAGACCAATACCTTTACGCGCCGCGGTTGCGAGCGAATCATGAGGGCCGCTTTCGAGGGTGCTCGCAAACGCCGAAAGAAAGTTACTTCCATCACGAAATCGAACGCGCAGACTTTCGGAATGGTATTGTGGGATGAGGTTTTCAAGGACGTGTGCCGCGACTATCCTGATGTTGAGTCGGGATCGTTGCTGGTCGATGCGGCGGCGATGGATTTTGTGCGCAAGCCGGAAGTGTTCGACGTGGTGGTGGCCAGTAATCTCTTCGGCGACATCTTGACCGACTTGAGCGCCATCGTCACCGGCAGCATGGGCTTGGCGGCCAGCGCCAACATCAATCCGGAACGGACGTTTCCCAGCATGTTCGAGCCGGTTCACGGCTCCGCTCCCGACATTGCCGGCAAGGGGATCTCCAATCCGTTGGCGGCCATTCTGTCGGCGGGACTCCTGCTCGACCATCTCGGCCTGGACAAGAGTGCGAACGCGCTGCGCCAAGCCGTGGCGAAGGTGTTGAAAGACGGCGCGGTGCGAACTCCCGACCTCGGCGGCAAGTCCAGCACAACCGAAGTGGCCGACGCCGTTCTTGCCGCGCTGCCCCGCGCGTAGCAACGCCGCATCCTTCCCCTCTCCCGCGTAATCGCGGGAGAGGGGGAAGGAACACCAACCAACTAGGGCGCTCCCGCGGGAGGCAATGCCGGAGGCAACGGCACGGCACCAGCCGCCGCAGCGTTGGCCGCGGCCGCCGTCGCTTCCTGACCCGCCAATTCACGCGGAAGCGGGAAGGGCGGCGAAGGCGGAATATATTGAGGAGGATGCAGCAAATAGTGCGGCGTCGGGATCGTCATGCCGGCCATTTGCGTTTGACAGCCCGTCAATGCCAGCACCGCCAAACCCAAGCCGCTCCAACCGAATATCCGTTTCATGGGGATCGCACTCCCTCTCGCGGGCCTCGGCCCGATGGATTCCGTCACAGAGTATCGTGACGATTGTATCGGTTGTCAACGAAGGCGGAATTTACTGGATCTAGCGAAAAATCCGAGTCATAGTGGGTAGGATTTTCCTCTTGCACTTGCCGGTGGACTTCGCCCTGGGTGTTGCGAAATCCGGTGGTCGGTAGAAAGGAGTGAAGGCGTGGCTCGGATACCTCCCCCTCTGAACGAGGCGGCGCTGCCCTTCGTGATGCGCTGGAGCGCGGCAGACAATCCCCTACCGATGCGCACAGTGCGAGTGCCGAGAAAAGCTCGGCGTCCGTCGTTCGGTCTGGAGGCACCGCCTTGGCTTCCGACTGGACCCACCGACCGACCGTTCGACTTTTCCACGCGCATACGCGCGCTCTGCGCCGACATCGTGCGCCACTGCCCCGAATTGCGGCACGTCGATGTTTCGCGTCTCCTTTTCGGCATGACGCAAGCGCGCAGCGGACGCACGCACGGACTGCAAGCGCGCGTCACGCCGATGCGTTTCCGTCGCGGCCAACTGACGCGGCAGCGGCGCGGCGGACTCTATCACGTCCAGCGCTACTTCGTCGAAGGGCGCGAGATGCTCTACCTCGTGACCTTTTGTCTGCCGCGCTTTCTCGACCGCGATTTCGACGACAAGTTTGTCACGCTGTTTCACGAGTTGTATCACATCGGCCCGCAATTCGACGGCGACCTGCGCCGCCACGAGGGCCGCTGCGCCTTCCACACCCACAGCAAACGCCAGTACGACGACCACATGGGCCAGATGGCCCGCGCCTATCTTTCCAACGGCGCGGAGCGCTCGCTTCATGCGTTTCTACGGCTCAATTTCGCGCAATTGCAGCATCGGCACGGCAGCGTCGTCGGCGCAATGGTGCCGCGCCCGCGCCTTCTGGCCATCCCATCTTCCACCATCGACCCCAGACGAATCGGCTGCTCGCGCGCCGAGAACAATAGCGAAATTTAATATCCCTATAAGGTTTAATCGCGTTCCAATCTTCTCTTGACCTCCCGATGAATGTCGCTATAGTCCCGCCCTTCACTCGAGAGGTAATTCATCCTCCCGATCTCGGGAGGGGTTGTGTAAATGGGGGATTCGATCGTCCGCCCAGGGGGAGGTGCGTAGATGAATCGTTGGATAGCCATCGTGGGGATGGCATTAATCTCGGCTTGTGGCATTAGCTGGGCCGCTTTCGCCTGGGCACAGCCAAACATGGGCAAACTACCCACCGGCAGCGAACTGTCGGCGGAATTAACCGGCGCGGAATCGGCATCGAATGCCGCGCGTCCGTCCGAAACACCCATTCGTCCACGCGCGGATGTCTCGGCTAACCCATCACCCATATCGCCTGTGCCCGCGGGGCAAGTGTATACCGGGCCGTCGATGGCATTTCCGGGTATCGTGCCCTCGGCATCGAACGTGCCGCCCGTCAAGGGGCCTGCCGTTACGCCGGTCGGTCCCATGCCGTCGCAGCCGTTGGGCGGCAACATGCCCGTTGGACAGCAATTGCCCGGCGGGGCGAGCGGAATGCCTACGCTGCCAACTCGTTCGTCACTGCCGATCGAACCGGGGATTACGCCGGTCGCCACGCCTCAAAGTCCGCTGAGCGCCATATCGCAACCGTCGAACGCCCCTCAACCGGGTAATGTGCTACCGCCTCTGGGCAGCACGGCGGAGCCGGGCAGCGTGCCGGGGAGCGTCGGTGGAGTGTCGGCCGTCAACGACGAACACTACGGCGATTCTCCCACTGGTTCGGAGAATGGGGGCAATCGTCAGGAGCCGTCGGTGAGTTTGGAATGGGTGGGGCCATCCACAGCCAAAGTGGGTCAATCGACCGGCTACAGCCTGGTCGTCCGCAACACCAGCAATGCTCCGGTTCAACAAGTAGTCGTCCGCGCGCGCATCCCCAGCGGCATGACCTGTGGCGAGACCGAACCGAAGGCGATAACCGAGGGCAACCTCATGGTCTGGGAATTGGGAGCGCTGCAACCCAGACAGGATAAAAATCTGCAAATGAAACTCCTGGCCGAACAGAAGGGCGACGTATCGCCGCAAGCCTGGGTCACGTTTACCGGCTCGGCGCTGACGCACATCAAGGTGCGCGAGCCGAAATTGTCTCTGAAGGTGCAGGGACCGGAAAAGATTCTGTTGGGCGAGACGGCGGCCTTTACCTTCGCCGTCTCGAATCCGGGCGACGGCTCCGCGGATCGGGTCAAGATTCA
Organism: Planctomycetota bacterium; assembly: GCA_021807595.1. Taxonomy (GTDB): domain Bacteria; phylum Planctomycetota; class Planctomycetia; order Gemmatales; family Gemmataceae; genus JAJPHU01. The sequence continues at coordinate 52,481 of JAKBCS010000002.1, forward strand.
TGCGACCTTGGCGGAGGGGTTGGAGTGTCCTCGCGGCAATAAGATCGATTTCGATATTGGAAATGTTGCCGCTGGAGAAACCCGCAACGTCACCGTCATTTGCATGACCAAGTTGGGCGGAGCGCAAAAGTGCAATGTGGCCGTCGAGGCCGATGGCGGTCTGCAGGCCAAGGATACCGCTTCCGTCACCGTCACCTCGCCGCGCTTAGAGGTGCAGTTGGTCGGGCCGGGTTTGCGATATCTGGGACGCAAGGCGCTCTACTCGCTCAAGGTCAGCAATCCCGGCGACGCGGCGGCGACGAACGTGACCGTCAGCGATGTGGTGCCGGAGGGATTTAAGATCCTCGCCGCCAGCGACGGCGGACGCCACGACTTCGCGGCGCATACCGTGTCGTGGTTTCTCGGCGAGATCAAGCCGGGCGAATCGCACGAGGTCAAGGTGGAGGTGCAGGCCGTCAATCCGGGCGAGTTCAAGCACAAGGCCGCCGCCGTCGGGGCGCACAACCTGAACGCCGAATCCGAGTTGACCACGCGCGTCGAAGGTCTCTCCGCCCTGATGTTGGAAATGGTGGACACCGATGATCCCATCGAAGTGAACAGCGAAACCTCGTATGAGGTGCGCATCACCAACACCGGCTCGAAGATGGAGACCGACATAAAACTGATTGCCACCATACCGGATAAAATGGAGTTTAAGAATGCCACGGGTCCGGTGCGCTACCATCCCGAAGGCAAGACGATCGTGTTCGAGCCGCTCGAAAAGTTGGCTCCCAAGGCCGACGCCGTTTTTCACATCAACGTCAAGGCGCTCGACCAGGGCGCGGTTCGCTTCAAGATCCAGATGACCAGTGCCAGTCTGACGGACCCGGTCATCAAGATGGAAGCGACGCGCATCTACTCGGACGCCCCCGATACGAAGTCGTCGAAATAGAGAAAGTGGTCTAGCCCAGAAACGTAAGAGAGCGCGGAAGCCATCCGCGCTCTCTTCGTTCGTTAGCCCCGCCGCGAAAGCCAGTTCCATTCGCATCGAGAATCTGCTTCGGCAAATCGACGCTTGGACTTGATTCTTCTTACGGCTCATTTATACTCCGCCGCTCGCATGTGATGCCGTGTCCAAGATCGCGCATCCCGTTGTGTTGGCCGTTTCTCGGTGACGACGCTGCAATGCGGCGACGAAGAGACAGCGACCCTCTCAGGAGACGCCGTGGTGAGGTATCCCTCGTTCCGCTGGCTGGCAAGCCTGCTCGCGTTGATGCTGGCGGTCGGCAACTGTGCCGTCCCAACGCTGCGCGCACAGGACCGCTCCGCCGCAGTGCCGCCGCCTCGCGCTTGGTGGAACGTCCCGCCCCAGCCGCCGCCGCCGCAGCCGCCCTCGCCAGTGCCCAGTGGCGGGAACGGAGTTCAACCGGCCGCGCCCAATTCTCCGATCTATCGTTTGCAACGAGACCAACGCGGCGAAGCCAAACCGCTCATTCTCGATGCCGACGAAATCGCGAGCTGGAATGAGAAAGTCGGCACCACCGAGTATTGCGTCTTTTTGTTTCGCGGTTTAGTGTTCGCGCAACAAGGCATCGTGCAAGCGCGCTTCGAGCAAGGGGTAGCCTGGATCGATCTCGCCCACTATCGCTTCACCAACAAAATGCGCACCGTGATCTATGCCGAGGGGAAAGTACGCATCGACGACGGCTCGACGGTGCGCGACTACCCGCGCGTCGTTCTCGATCTGACCACGCGCGGCGAGTTCCGCGTGAACGCCTATAAGAACCCTTTGATTCGCCGGGCGTTACGAGACGATCCGCTCGTCGAACGCGCCCGCGCCGCGGGGGTGGGGCTGCGGATTCCCTCGACAGCGACACCGGCTCCGCCGGCGATGCAACAAACCTCGTTCGAGCGGGAACGCCAATTGCGCCTTCCCCCCACGATACAGCCCTCGCCGACACCCCAACCGAGCGTTTCGCCGAACATGCAGCCGTTGCCTCCTCTGCCCAGTTCGCCAGCGCCCTCCAGCGCCGCGCCGCCCTCTGGACCCATCCAGCGCATCGCTCATTATGGCCCGGTGGACGACGAGAGGAATACATCGCCACCGATGGGATCGACTCCGGCGACCACGATTCCACCGCCGGGACAAGCGGGGCCGCCGGCCGCAAGCCCCACGGCTCTTCCGGGCGCGGGACCACAACCCGTGCAAACCGATGGTTTGGCCAACGGCTCGCCGCCGGCTCCCGAAAGCGCAGTGCCGCCGTCCGGCCCTCTGCGCGTGCCACCCGACACGGCTCCCCTGCCGCCGCCCTCTCAGGCCACGCCGCCGCCCTCTGGCAAGGCCGTGCGCGTCACCCCCAATTTCCTGGTCGCGCCGCGCCAGGGAGGCAAGGATCTCCAGTTTCGCAAGTATCCCGGTCCGAATGGCGAGTCGATCTTTATCATCACCGGCGGCGTCCTTCTACAAGTGCGTAACGCCAACCGCGTCGGCATGATCGACATGGCGGCGGATCGCATCGTCATTTGGACCAACAACGACGCGACGAACCTGGAAACCAACATTCAGCAACAAGCGGGACATTCCAGCAATGATATGGAAGTTTACCTATCCGGAAACGTCGTTATCTATCAGCAGCCGACCGTGAATCCCAAAGGCGATCAACGCACCATCAATGCCGACGAAGTGTACTACGACGTCAATCGCAGCGTCGCCATCGCCAAGAATGGCCGCCTCGAACTCAAGCAGCCGATGATGAACGATCCCATCATCGCCACGGGGCAGGAAATCAGACAAACCTCGATTAACACGTTCGAGGTTTCCGAAAGCGAAGTGTTTTCGAGCCGGTTGCCTTCGGACCCCGGCCTCAAAGTGTATTTGCAAAACGGAACCATTGAGGATCGCACGATCCCCCTGCGCAACATTTTCGGCCTGCCCGTCCTCGACCGCGCCACCGGTCAGCCGGTGATGTCGCGGCAATCGATTTTGACCGGCGACAACACGTTCTTCACCATGGAGAAGTTCCCGTTCTATTGGCTGCCCCACGTCTGCAACAATTTGCAAGAACCGCTCGGCCCAGTGCAGAACTTTAATTTCGGGTTCAATCAATTATTCGGTGCGCAATTCGGCGTGTCGTTGAATCTTTACGAAGTCCTCGGCTTGCAACCTCGACCGTCCACGCAATGGTTGCTCAACCTCGATTACATGAGCTATCGCGGCCCCGGAGTGGGCACTCTCTATAGCACGTCGAGCAGCGAGGTCTTCGGCGTGCCGGGCAACTATAGCAACACGTTGCGCGCCTACGGCATGTACGATCGCGGCTACGACATCCTCGGCGGCCCGCGTCCGGTGAACAATTTCCGTCCGCCGAACTTTCGCGGCTGGGCGCTCGACCGCATCGTCGACGAGAACATGCCGTATGGATTTACGGTCTTGTCGCAGATCTCGCCGGTCAGCGACCGCAACTTCATCGAGCAGTACTATCAACGGGCCTGGGATCTCGATCCGAATTTCGACACGTTTTTGTTCGTGAAACAACAAGAGGACAATTGGGCTTGGTCGGGGATGGCCATGCCGCGCTTGCGTCCGTGGGTGACGATGACACAAGACTTGCCGCGCTTGGACGGCTGGCTCATCGGCCACGATTTTTTTAATTGGATTACCTATACCACCCACGCCAACGCCGAATACGCCGTGCTCTCGACATCCAACGATCCTCTGCCTCAAGTCAGCGCGACGGATCAAAATATCTCGACCGGACGCCTCGACTGGATGCAGGAGGCCGAAGTTCCGTTTTCGTTGGGGCCGATGAAGCTGGCACCGTATGCTCGATGGGAGTTGACGGGCTACTCGCGCGATTTGCTGGGCAATCCTATCGGGCGCTCGTGGGAGGCCGGCGGAGTCCGCGCCAGCATTCCGTTCACCCACCTTTACTCCGATGTCGCCAGCGAATTGTGGAACCTCAACGGACTCAATCATAAAATTAGCTTTAATGCGAATTACGTCAGCGCGTACAGCAACGTGTCGTATACCCTCTTGCCGCAATTGGATCGCCTCAACACCGACGCCGCCAATCAGGCGCTGCGCGACATTCGACCCTATCAACTCCTGTTCAATCCCAATGCCGTTTTTGGGAACAATGGCTTGAGTTTGATCTTCTCGCCTTATTTTAATACGCCGCAGACCTATGCCATTCGCCGATTGTTGTTCGATCGCTACATCGACACGTTGGACACGATCCAAGAGTTGCAGTTGCAAGTGAGCCAGCGTTTGCAGACGAAGCGAGGCTTTCCCGGCTCGCAGCACATCGTCGATTGGATGATGCTCGATCTGAGCGCTTCGTTCTTCCCGGCGGCCAACCGCGATAACTTCGGCCATGAATGGTCGTTCTTGCAATACAACTGGTTGTGGAACGTCGGCGACCGTACGGCGTTGACTAGCACCGGCTGGACCGATCCGTTTCCCGGCGGTGTGCGCGTATGGACCATCGGCGGCTATTTCAATCGTCCCGACCGGACCAATTACTATCTCGGTTTCCGCTACATCGATCCGCTGATGGTCCGGGCGGCCACCGTGTCGATGAGTTATATCTTCAGTCCCAAGTATGCGGCGACCGTGAGCAGCACTTACGACTTCGGCACCGGCGAAGCCTTCGCCAACTCGCTGATGTTCACGCGCATGGGATCGGATTTGCAAGTGAGTCTCGGCGTCTCGTACAACGCCTTGCAGAACAACTTCAACCTGTTGTTCAACATCGTGCCCAATCTGTTGCCGGCCAACAAGGCCTTCGGTCCCATGGGAGCGGGCGGCGCAGGCTCGCAGGGCGTACTCAACTCGAACTTCTGAGATGGCGCGGCTGGACTGGACGCTCCGGCACGGGATGAGTACCCTACCGTCCGTTCGATGTCCTCATTGGCGCGAAGAGGCATAAGAGAATCGTGACGATCGCAAACTCCTCGCCCCGTTTGTCCGCTTTCGACGAAGGCCCCTCCCCCGTGCCCTCGCGGCGTTCGTGGAACGAACGGCTGCGACCGGCCTGTCGCGGCGTCAAGCTCGGCGTGCGCGGTCATTCGCGCTTCTTCGTCCATTTTTTCTGCACCGCTCTGGTGGTTGCCGCCGCCATCGTGTTGCGATGCGATCTCGCTCAGTGGTGCATCCTCCTCGGTTGTATCGGCATGCTTTTGTGCGTCGAACTTCTCAACAGCGCCCTCGTCGCCTTGTTTCGCGGCCTCGACGATGAGAGTCGGCTGCGGGCCGCGCCCTGTTTGGACATCGCTTCCGGAGCGGTCTTGTTGGCGATCGTCACCACCGTTCTCCTCGGCGCTTTGATTTTTCTCTCGCGCCTGATCGAAATGTTCGCGCCGCTCTTTTCAAGTAGACAGTAACGGCTCTCGTCGTAGTAAAATCCTCATGCGGCCGCTTGCGCGGTTCCGCAGCCGATATCCTTCAACGTGGAGCCATTATGAGCGCCGACACCTCCATTCTCAACTGGTTGGACAGCCACCACGATCAATTTGTGGAAGACCTATCCGCTTTGGTCGCCATTCAAAGCATCAGCACCGACGGTAAACATCAAAAGGAAGTCGAACGATCCGCCGATCTCACCTGCGCGCAGATGCGCGCCGCCGGTCTGCACGAGGTTGATATTCTCCGCACCGGCGACTCCAATCCCTACGCCTACGGCGAATGGCTCGGCGCGCCCGGCAGGCCAACCGTTTTCCTCTATGCCCATCACGACGTTCAACCGACCAATTTTCTCGCGCAATGGCAATCGCCGCCTTGGGAGTTGACGCGGCGCGACGGCCGCTTGTTTGGACGCGGCTCCGCGGACGATAAAGGGGCCATCACGGCCCAACTCGCCGCCGTCTCCGCCTGGCTCAAGACGAAAGGCCAATTACCCGTCAACGTCAAAATGGTCGTCGAGGGCGAGGAAGAGATCGGCTCCTCGAATCTGCTCGATTTTTTCCGCGAACACCAACGGCGTCTGCACTCGGATGTCATCGTCGTCTGCGACACCGAGAATCTCGACACGGGGCTGCCGAGCATCACCTATGCCTTGCGCGGCATCGTCGCCGTCTCGGTCGAAGTCGAGAGCGGTCACTTGCCGGTTCACAGCGGCATGGCCGGCGGAGCGCTTGCCGACGCGGCCCTGGCTTTGAACGTCGTTCTGGCGCGCCTCTATTGGGGCAACGGCCCGCTGCCCATTCCGCACTTTTACGACCGCGTTCGTCCCTTGACACCGGCCGAACGGCAAACACTCTCCGCCCTACCCGGCGACGAAGCGAAGTTCCGCGACGACCTCGGCATCTTGCCCGGCGTCCGCTTTGCCCTCGAATCCCATCGCACGGTGTACGAGCAAACCTGGCGCAAACCGGCGGTCACGGTCATCGCGCAGGAAGCCAGTTCCATTGAAGGCGCGTCCAATCAGGTCTTGCCCCGCGCGAAAGCCATCGTCAGTTGCCGAATCGTGCCGGATCAAGAGCCGCAAGAAGTGTACGAACAACTCAAGGCGGTGTTGACGAAGGATCCGCCGTGGGGCGTGAACGTCAAAGTCGAACAACTCGGCAAGCCGGTGAAGTGGTGGATGACCGATCCCACTGGCCCTGCGTTCGAGTCGGCGGTGGCGGCGATGCGCGAGGGGTTCGGCAGGGATCCCATCTCCATCGGCTGCGGCGGCACCATCGGCTTCGTCGGCCCGTTAGCGGAACTATTCGGCGGCGCTCCGGCCCTGTTGCTCGGCATTGAGGATCCCAAGAGCAATGCCCATGCTCCCAACGAGAGTTTGCACGAAGGCGATTGGAAAAAACTGATGCGCTCCCTATCGCACCTCTTCGCCAACCTCGGCCGTCTCACTAGCGACAAGGTGAAGTAACATTCCAGTCCCCGCATCGCGGGCGGATCGTTCCTCGTTCCCACGCTCCGCGTGGGAACGCACGTCCCGCCGCTCTGCGGCGAGAGAAACACGACGCAGTGCGTCTGCTCGGGCGTACTTACGCAAGAGCGTGGGAACGAGCGGGAACTTCGGTCACAAGGGCGTCTTGGGGAAGGGGGGCTTTTCGTTGTAGGTGTGCATCATGCGGTCGAGGAGCCAATCGGGTGCCCAGCGGGACAGCTTCATCATGAATGCCAACTGCCAGGGGAAATTGTAAACTTTGCGTTTGCGTTCGAGAGCGGCGACGATTCGCTCCGCTGCTCGCTCGGCGCTCATCAGGAACGGCATTTTGAACTCGTTTACCTCGGTCATCGGCGTCTTTACGAATCCGGGGCAGATCGTCGTCACGGCGACGCCCTTGTTCCGCAGTTGCACGCGCAAGCCGTCCATGAAGACGTTCACCGCTGCCTTGCTCGCCGTGTATCCCGATTCGCCCGGCAACCCCTTGTAGGCCGCCAAGCTGGATACGGCCGCCAGGTGTCCGCTTCGGCGTTCCAACATTTGCGGAAGAACGGCTTCCAGCGAATAGACGACGCCGAGGACGTTGACGCGGAACATCTTCTCCACATCGCCGACGTTCAACGGTTCGACCGTGGTAGGCGCGCCCACGCCGGCATTGGCCACGAGCAGATCGACCGGCCCCAAGCGCCCGGCGACTTCGTGAATGGCGTCGAGCGCCTGCTGTCGTTCGGACACATCTCCCACCGCATGCGCGGCGATACCACCAAATTGTTCGATCTCGGCGGCAAGCGCCGCAAGTTGCTCGCGCCGCCGGGCCACGAGGCCGACCTTGCACCCCTGAGCGGCGAGCGCGCGCGCCAAGGCCCAGCCAATGCCGCTGGATGCTCCGGTTATGACGGCGATTCGACCGGCAAACGACATGATCTACTCCGCAAAATCTTGCGTGCTTTCGTGGTTTCCCTCATCGGCGCGACAGGCACGGCCCGCGCCGCGAGCGCGCGAATGTCACTTTCGCGTCTGGATCGTTTCCATGCAAGCCCGATGTGTTCGCCGAACGTGTTACAATCTCCATGGGGCATCGCGCCTCTTTGGCGTCCGCCGCGAAACACGAAGGACAAGCAGCCATGAAACCTCTCGGCGTCGGTTTGGGAACGCTTTGCCTACTCCTCGCTCCTCTCGCATCCCCAAGTCGAGGCGAGGCCGAGGCGGCACCCGAAACGCTCGACGTGCAAATCTCCTATCGCATCGGCGGATCGCGCAATCAGCATGTGTTGCTGTACTACGACATGATGCGTTACCTGAAAAAGCTCGGTTTCGCGCGCGATCCCGAAGAAGTGGTGCCGGAAACCGAACCGGAAGATCCGGATCGCACCCGGATTCGAGGTACCGTTCCCGCTCGCAACGCCGCCGCTTTGCTCCACGAGCGACACATTCGTTCCATCCAACTGATTTCCCACGGCGCGAAGCTGCCGGAGGATATGTCTAAGCGCTTACGCGTGGAAATCGCGCTGCATTCCGGCCTCTCACCCGAACAGCAGTACCAACTCAGCCGGCAGACGTTTGAAGTGTTGGCCGGTCTGTCGTTCTTTGAAGCGGCGGGGTACGACCATCGGGGTTACACTCGCTTGGTCGGATCTCTGCCGTTGGCGCGCGTGGATACCTTGCTGACCGACCTCCGCGTACAACCGGCGGCAAAGAATCTCGGGGCTCCGTTCCGCAACGTCTGGGCGGTGCGCATGTCGCGCCTATATCCCGATGCGCCCATCCCCGCTCCGCGACCGAGAGTCCCGCGCGTACCGAAGGAGCAAGAGAAACTCTCGCCCGAACTGCGCGAGGCACTCGGCGATGCGGCCGTCGCGGCGAAACCGACTCGTATGGAGGTTGTCCTCGCTCACACTCCGGATGCCGAGGATACCCGATTCATGGAGCGACTGCGCCACGCCGCCGCCGATGTTGTCGTGGAGGGGCGCCTCGGACCACTCGTAACGCTGGTTGCCCCACCGTCTCGGGCCGCTGCCTTAGCCGCGCTGCCGGAGACGAGCTACGTCCGTCTGCCGCGCTTGCCCCAGCCGACTCGGATGCTGCCGGAGACGGACCCCACGGAGTGGAAGCCTCTGTTGGACGCCAGCGGCGCGGCTCGTCTTCATGCGATGGGGCGAACGGGGCGTGGGACGCGCTTGGCTCTCGTGGACAGCGATTTTCGCGGCTGGGAAAAGCTCGTTGGAAAGGGATTGCCCCCCGAGACTCGCTTGCTCGATCTGACGGCCGAGCGCAATTCCGATTTGCTACCCGATCCATTCCCCGTCGGCGACACAACCGGAAATGGAACGCGCCGCGCCCTCACGATCGCGCGCCTCGCGCCGGACATCGGCCTTACGCTTCTCCGCGTCGATCCCGCTTCCCCCTACATGGTCGAAGCGGTCGCTCGGGCCATCGAGGGAGATCCGAATCGATCGATCAATTTGCAGGCGCGATTGAGCGAGATCCAAGAAGATCAATTTGTCTTGGAAAAACGCCGCGACGATTTGGAGGAGGAACGCAAGATCGTTCTCGGTCTGTTCCCCACGCTTGGCGAATCGCACCTCAAGTTGTTGCAACAAGCGGAGGAGCAGAAATTGACACCCGAACAGGTCGAAAAACTCCCCGCCGTCGCTCGATTGCCCGAACGAGAACGAGCCGCCATCCTCTATCGCGTCCGCCAACGCATCCACGAACGCGACATGCGCGCGTTCCACCAACGCCTCGAACGTTACTTAAAGTACAAGAAGGATCTGCAAGGCTTGCGCGGCATTCGCGTTGCCGCGTCGTCGCTGACGTGGAACGATGGTTTTCCAGTGGACGGCACGAGTGCCCTCAGCCGCTATTTCGACGACCGCCCCTTCCGCGGTGCCCTCTGGTTTCAGGCGGCCGGCGACACGCGCGGGCAAAGCTGGACGGGCCTGCTCCGCGACGCCGACGACAACGGCATCATGGAGTTTGACGATCTGCAAAAGAAGTTGCCCGCCCAGCGCTGGACGCCGGAGTTGAACTTCCTCTCGTGGCAAGTGCCCAATGGAAAGACGACGGCCGAACTCCCCGCCGGAGCGCGACTCCATATTACCTTGCAATGGCGCGAGGCGCACGATCCGCTCTACGCTCAAACCGGAGAGGATCCCTACCGTCAGCCGCTCGCCCGCAATGTGCGCATCCTTCTCCTACGGCAACTCGATCCCACCGGCGCGCACCAGCCGATCGACGACATGGAAATCGTCGCTCAATCGGTAGATGCCGGCATGAGACTCAGCGCCGCGCCGAACGCGGCTTCTTATGAAATTACTTTGGACGTTCGCATTGCGCAGGCGGGGCGCTATGCCTTGCAGGTCGGCGGACGCGCGCCCGCGTCGATCTATCCGGCCGGCGATGCAACTCTACCGGCCATGCGGAAACGAAGCGATACTTGGATGCGTTTGTTCGTGTCGCCGATGGATGCGTCGGGGCGAGCGGTGTTTCGCGATTACACGACCGTCGCCGGCAGCATCGGCATGCCCGCCGACGCGCGGACCCCCGTTGCCGTGGGCGCAGCCGACGCACGCGATCGGGCGCAGCGGTACAGTGCTGGCGGAGCGCCGCTGGGCATGGAACTGCTTTCTAAACCGGACGTTTTGTCGTACGACCGGGGCCAAGGAACGGCGGAGGCCGCCGCCTTTGCAGCGGGGTTGACGGCGCTGGTCCCCGAGTCCGGACACACGCCGAACACCTGTTTACAGAACCTTCGCATACCCAGGGGAGGTCTCTTACGCTTGGGAAGCGATCCAAAGTAACCCCCTTCGGTTGGGTGGCATCGGAAGAATGAAACGGCGTCGAAGCCATTCCGAGGAGAGTGCATGAAAAGGATGCCGGAGGCGCTCGCGGAAGGAGTCTTCGATCTGCTTGTGATCGGCGGCGGCATCACCGGGGCGGGCGTGGCTCTCGACGCCGTGACGCGCGGTTTGCGGGTGGCCTTGATCGACAAAGGCGACTTTGCAGGTGGTACAAGTAGTCTTTCGTCGAAGCTGGTTCACGGCGGGCTGCGCTATCTGGAACACGGCGATTTCCGGCTGGTCTACGAAGCGCTCCACGAGCGCGGCCGACTGTTGCGCAACGCCCCTCATCTCGTCCGCCCCCTCCGCTTTGTTCTGCCCTTCTACGAAAAGGCTCGCGTTCCGGCGTGGAAGTTTCGGCTCGGCCTTGTCCTCTACGACATACTCGCCGGCGCGGGCAATCTCCAGCGCAGCCGCGCTTCGACGCCATCTCGACTGCGCCAGGAGTTCCCCCACCTTTCCCGGAAGCATTTACGCGCCGGAGCCGAATACTACGATGCCCAGATGGACGATGCCCGGCTGTGTTTGGAGGTGCTGCGAACGGCAGCGCTGCGCGGGGCCGTCGTCGCCAATTACGTCGAAGCCACGACAGTCGAGAAAAACGGCGTGCAAGCGTGCGATCGTGTCGGAGGCGGCGCGCTTTTCGTGACCGCCAAACAGATACTCAACGCCACCGGACCGTGGAGCGACGCGGTGCGCCGTTTGGCCGGAGACGACGGCGAACCGCTGTTGCGTCCGACCAAGGGCGTCCATCTTCTCGCGGCGCATCGAGGTCTTTCCGCCGCCTTCTTGCTGCTCCATCCCGCCGATGGCCGCGTTTTCTTCGTCATCCCCTGGCTCAACAAAACGCTGCTCGGCACCACCGACACCCTTTGCGACGATTCGCCCGACGACTTGCGGGTTCTGCCGAGCGACATTGAATACCTTCTTTCTGGATACAATAAATATTTCGATCCTCCTTTGTCCGAATCGGACGTGTTGGGAGCATTCGCCGGTCTGCGTCCGCTGATTCGCGCGCGTCCGGGCGATCCCTCGGCATTGTCGCGCGAGTTTCAATTGCACGCCTCACCATCGGGCCTGTTGACCGTTGCCGGAGGGAAGTACACCACCTATCGGCACATGGCCGAGATCATCGTCGATCGCGTCGTCCAGAATCTGGGACTCGCGCGCCGCTGTCGAACGCGCGCATTTCCCCTCGACGGTGCGCCGCGCCAACCGTGGAGTTCGTTTTTCCCAGCGATGAAAAACGACCTGACGCGCCGTTGCCGGTTGGACGAAGAAACGGCAAGCCATCTGGTATCGCGCTACGGCCGCCGCGCCGTCGAGGTGGCCGATTATCTCGACCGCGACCCCGCGCTCGGCCATCGCGTCGTGGCCGAGGAGCCAGACATCTTCGCCGAATTCGCCTATCAACGCGATCGCGAAATGGCCCTGAGACCCGATGATTTTCTCCTACGCCGGACGCGCCTGGGCCTGTTTCATCCAGAGTTATTGACGAAAAAACTCGCGTGGAGCTAGTCGTCGAGGCACGTCGAATTTCTGGTCGAGGGACCGTCCACCGAAGGCGCGCTTCGCAACCTTGTCCCGCGCATCCTCGGCCCGGCAACAACCGTCCATGTAAGTTGTCGGATCGCATCGACCACGACTGGCATTCCTCGCGTCGTCGAATAGAGTAGGCGACGGACGATTCGCCTACTTTTCGGGAGACATATTTATGCTTCGCCGACAATTCCTCAGTACCGGAACTTCTGTCGTAGGGTTGGCAGCCGCTTCTACCCAGATCGCTGCCGGGGCCGCCAAGGACGACGGTAAACCGAGATTTCAACTCGGCTTGGTGACGTACAATCTCGCCGAATCGTGGGATCTCGCCACGCTGCTGCGCGTGTGCAAGAGCGTGGGCATCTCGCCGGTCGAACTGCGAACGACGCACAAACACGGCGTGGAACCGTCGTTGAGCAAAGAGAAACGACGAGAAGTGCGCAAACGATTCGCCGATGCTGGGGTGGCGATTTGGGGCTGTGGAACGACGTGCGAGTTTCAGTCGCCAGACGCTGCCGTCGTGAAGAAGAACATCGAAACCTGCAAGCAATTCGTCGATCTCGTTGCCGACTTGGGAGGGCGCGGAGTCAAAGTGAGGCCCAATGGACTGCCCAAGGAAGTGGCGGTCGAGAAGACGTTGGAGCAAATCGGCAAGGCGTTGATTCCGTGCGGACAAGCCGCCGCCGCCGCCGGCGTCGAGATTTGGCTCGAAGTCCACGGCGGGGGCACGGCGCATCCGCCGCGCATTAAAACCATCGTGGAACACTGCGCCCATCGCAGTGTCGGACTCACCTGGAACTGCAACTCCGGCGATGTGAAAAATGGATCCGTAGCGGAGTATTTCAATCTCTTGTGGCCGTGGATTCGTTCTTGTCACATTAACGAGCTATACAAGGACGCGGCCGGCGTTTATCCGTATCGAGAACTCTTCCGCCTGTTCCGCCAACGCGGCTACGATCGAGCGACCTTGTGCGAAGTAGGCCGAAGCGTGCCAAACGACAAGGCGGGCGAGGAAATGCTGCGCTATTACAAAGCCCTATGGACGGAATTGAATCGCGGCGAGGGGTAAGGCGCGGCGAGGCCTCCGGTGGTTTTCGCTTCACTCTGTCTTCACAATGCGTATCTTGATGGAGAGGAGCCGTGTGTCGCGGCCGGGCGGAACAACCGAAACTCTGCGAATTCATGTACCAAAACAATCGACTCAAAGTGTTCAGCGGCCGGGCCAACGTCGCCCTGGCGGAGAAGATCGCGCGCCACCTCGGAGACTCGCTTGGCCGCATCACGCTGTCTAATTTTCCCGACGGCGAGGTGCTGGTGCGCATCGACGAGGATGTGCGCGGGCGCGACATCTTTCTCGTCCAGCCGACGTGCCCGCCGGTCAACGAGAATCTGATGGAGCTGTTGATTATGATCGACAGCTTCAAACGGGCCAGCGCCGCGCGCATCACCGCCGTCTTGCCCTACTACGGCTACGCCCGCCAAGACCGCAAGGATGTGGGTCGCGTGCCGATCTCGGCCAAACTCGCCGCCGATCTCCTTTCCACGGCCGGTGCCGACCGCGTTCTCGCCCTCGATTTGCACGCCGCGCAGATTCAGGGCTTTTTCAACATCCCGGTCGATCATCTTCACGCCAGCCCGGTCATCAACGAGTACATTCGCGGTCTCAACATCCCCTCGAGCGAACTCGTCGTACTCAGCCCCGACGAAGGGAGCATCAAAAAAGCCTTGATGTATCAAAAGAAACTGGGCGGCGCGATTGCCATTGTGGACAAGCGCCGCTCCAGCGCCACCGAGACCAAACAAGCGAATCTCATCGGTAGCTCCCTCGAAGGCAAGGTCGCGGTCATTTTCGACGACATGATTTCGACGGCGGGAAGCGTTGTCGGCGCGGCGCACGTTGCCAAACGAAACGGGGCCCGCGAGGTTTATGCGTGTGCCACGCACGCCGTTCTGTGCGGCCCCGCCATCGAACGCTTGCGCGACGCGCCGCTGCGGCAGGTCGTCGTCACCGATAGCATCCCCGTGCCGCCAAACAAGCAGCTGACCAATCTAACCGTGCTGAGCGTGTCACGCCTCTTGGCCGACGCCATCGAACGCATACACTTCGATCGTTCGGTCAGCGAGTTGTTCGAGTGATCCGCCTCCATACGAACCGTGCGAGATTTCAGAGCCGCGACGGTGAGGGAGCGGGGACAAAGCCTCGGAAAACCGCTCTCTGCCGGTTGCGGCTCGCACGGATCGACACGACGGCGAGGGAGGATGTGGGCCATTAGGGATAGGGTGCCGTCCATCGCGCCGGAGATATAGGAACCGGCGGCAGCACGGCCGCTTCGACGATGCGCGCGGCCGGTATGCGCAACGGAATCGGGCGCTCTAAAGCCGGTGGCACGAAGTTGATCGTTACCCGGTTGCCCGACAAGGCCCGGACGCGGAGACTCTTTTCAACGGTGATCCCGTCCTCGGTCCACTTCGCTTTCACGAGATAATTGTAGACGCGATTGGGGTCTAACTCCGGGGTTTCATACTCGCGGATGGAGCCGGTCGAGGTTGTCTTCCTGCCGTCGATGCTGACTTCGGCGTTGGCTGGCAGACGAACGCGGATGCGCGCCGGCAACTTCTGATCCGGTTTCTCCTCTTCGGCCCGTGGATTGTCTTCGCTGTAGTAATTCGGTTCGCCCGGTTGTTGGGCCGAGCCATAGGCCGGAGCGGCATCCGGAGCGGCGGCGCGTACAACCGGCGCGGCTGGAGTCGCGGCGTAGACCGGGACGTAACCCGTGCCCGGCACGAAACAATAGTAAAGAGTCGTTCGTGGCGGCGTTTGAGCCACGACGGGAGACGCGGCCCAAGCGAGAACGCAAGCCGCGAATCCAAGCCAAATCATCGCCGTCCGTTTGCTTCGCCACATGATGGCACCTCCCTTTTGGCGTGCCTGGCTCGGCCTACCGCGCTGCAATCGGGGCGGGGTCGTGTCAGGTGGTTCTTCTCTATCCCCATTCTAAGTATACTTCGGAAGTTACCCGATGAACACTTCTTTTCTAAATCAATTCTTCACAATTCTTGGGTATCCTACTTCACTCCTACACTGTTTTTCACCTACAGGGCAGGGTTTATGAAGTTTCGCATTCGTCTCTTGGGAGTGATTCTTGCAACTTTCGCGCCGTCTTTTGCCCAAGCGGATGTTCCCATCGAGCGTTCCGACCGCGTTCACGACAGGTGGGGCGACCGTTGTGGCTGGTGTGCCTTGGAGACGATGGCCAACTATTTCGAAATCACCGAGTTGCATCAGCTGGCCGACAAGCACGCTGGCCCCGCCACACTGGCCGATTTAGAGTCAACCCTCGACGGTGTCAATGTCAATTATCGCGCGCAAGATGCCGGTTGCCGCAACAAGCAGATCCTGAGCTACGCCGTGCGCGAGAATCTCGGTGCGATCGTTGGCTTTCGAGAGCGAACGCCCGGCGGGCAAAGGCATCTCGTCATCCTCGTCGATTATGGTCCCGACGCAGTGCGCGTTCTCGATTCCCAAGACGCCGACGGACGAGTCCGCACGATGCCGCTGAAACGCTTCCTCTCGTGGTGGGACGGATCGGCTCTGGTTATTGAACCCGAAGAGGCCCAACGAATTAAATGATCTCAGTGGGGATTGGGTAAGTACTTGATAACATGGACGGGGGCGATTGTTACCATTCCCTCGCCGATCATCGCGTCCAATTCCGTCAACAGTGGATCGACGCGCTCCGGAATGTCCACGATCTCGATGCGAACGGGCAGATTCTCGCTCAATTCCAACAGGCGCGCGGTGTGCAAGCGATGGTGCGCCCCATAGCCTTCGACGCAGCGCATCACGGTGGCTCCGGCGATCTGTTTATTCTGGCAGAGTTGAACGATGGCGGAATACAGTGGGCGTCCGTGCCATTGATCCGTACCGTTCAGGTAGATGGTAACGAGACGAGCCTCGATTTCAATCTTCATGGCTGCAACCTCACTCAGCGCGGCCAAAGCGCGTGGATCAGCGTAACGGCTAAGAGTACGGCGACAAAACCGGCCAACACACTCCCGGCGACATTTGCCAGGGCGAGCAGCCAGCTGCCGTCCCGGATGAGTTTGAACGTCTCCCACTCGAAAGTTGAAAACGTCGTGTAACCTCCGCAAAAGCCGGTACCGACGAGGAGATACCATTGCTGATGCTGCGGCGGCAGCCGTTCCAGAATGAGAACGGCGGCAATTCCAAGAATGAACGATCCGCTGACGTTGATGACGAACGTACCCCAAGGCAACCCGCGCGCCCACGGCTGAACGGCAAACCAATTGCCGAGCCACCAGCGGGCGCACGTCCCCAATCCGCCGCCGAGAAAGAGCAGGAGCGTTTTCAAACTCATTCCCCGTGGCAGTAGTCAGCAGTCAGTAGAAAAGACGCAGATACCTGATTCCCACAACCTTCTAACTATTTCCTTCCGACTACTGAGAGTCTGTTCCGAAAGCTCCCCTCTCCCCTGTACGCAGGGGAGAGGGGCTGGGGGGTGCGTTTTTGCGTGGGTTCTCGCCCCCTCACCCCAACCCCTCTCCCCTCAGTACGGGGGAGAGAGGCTTCTGGAACGGACTCTGAGTACCGACCTCATCTCATCCCCAACAGACGAGGCCCGGTTCGTAGGAGTTCGCTAAGTCGCCGTGACGCGGTAGGACGCGCACCGAGAAGCCGTGTTGTCCGCTCGTTTGACAAGGGAGGTTGGCATGAAATTCCCAAACGTGGTTCTTAGCCGCCCCCTGGGGGGTCATGCTGACGACACTCGCCTGTGCGATTTCGCCCATGGAATCGACCAGTCCGTGGAAGAGTTGCACCTCGACATCCTCTGGCGAAATGCGTCCGAGATTGACGCGCACCGTGACGGGCAGTTCCGCTCCGACGTGCATCGGATCCGCCGTGTTGACCTCGACGCCCTCCACTTTGATCTGACTCCAACCCCGTTGGATTCCCTGACGCCATTGGGCAAGGGTATTGGCTTTCTGCAAGTTGTCGGCGCTTAGGCGCGTAAAGCGTTGGGCAGACGGGAGATAGCACGTCGAGAGATACTCGGCGACCATGCGGCCGGTGCTGAAGACGGGGCACAGGGTCATCATGGATCGCTTCATGCGTTTGAGCCAGCCGCGCGGCAATCCGTCCGACGAACGGGTGTAGAACAACGGGACGATCTCCTGTTCCAGCAGATCGTAAATGGCCCGCGATTCCACGTCGTCTTGATACGTCAAGTCGGTGTATTCTTCGCCCGCGCCGATGGCCCAGCCGTTTTCGCCGTCGTAGCCCTCGCACCACCAGCCATCGAGGATGCTTAAATTGAGTCCGCCGTTGCAGCAGACTTTCATGCCGCTGGTTCCCGATGCTTCGAGCGGACGGCGCGGATTGTTCAACCAGACATCGACGCCTTGCACCATGTAACGGGCGACATTGATGTCGTAATCTTCGAGGAAGACGATGCGGCGGCGCAACTCCGGACGGCGGGCGAACTGTAAAATCTCGGCGATTAGTTCCTTGCCGCCGTTGTCCTTGGGATGGGCTTTGCCGGAGAAGATGAATTGCACCGGGCGGTCTTTGTTGTTGACCAGCGCGACCAAGCGTTCCAGGTTGCGAAACACCAAGGTGCCGCGTTTGTAGGTGGCAAAACGGCGGGCGAAGCCAATGGTCAACGCTTCGGGGTCCAGCACTTCGTCGGCATGGGCGATCTCGGTGGGCAGGGCGGCGCGATTCTTCAATTGCAGCTTGAGGCGGGTGCGGGCGAAAGCGACCAGGCGTTCGCGGCGGCGTTCGTGGGTTCGCCACAATTCGGCATCGGGAATGTTTTCGACGCGCTTCCACATGCCGGCTTCGCTGGGACGGCCATCGTGTGA
Source organism: Planctomycetota bacterium (assembly GCA_021807595.1). Taxonomy (GTDB): domain Bacteria; phylum Planctomycetota; class Planctomycetia; order Gemmatales; family Gemmataceae; genus JAJPHU01. The sequence continues at coordinate 70,611 of JAKBCS010000002.1, forward strand.
GATGCCCATGTAACGATCGAACAGCTGAGCCATATCCGGCGAGACCCAACTGGCCGTATGGATGCCGTTCGTGATGGCCGCGATCGGTGCCTCGCTGACGGGCAGTTCCGACCAAATGTTCTTCCACATCTTGCGTGAGACGACGCCGTGCAGTTGGCTGACGGCGTTGGTGTTGTTGGCCAAGCGAATGGCCAAGACCGTCATCCCAAACGGCTCGTTTTGATCCGCCGGATTCTGCCGGCCCAAGCCGATAAACTCGTCGCGGCCGATTTTGAACGCGCCGATGTAACTACTGAGATAGTGTTCGATCAGTTGCGGCGCGAACACATCGTTGCCTGCGGGAACCGGGGTATGGGTGGTAAAGACGGTCCCAGCGGCCACGGCCTCGCGGGCCACTTGGAACGAGAGATTCGATTCCTGCATCAGCGCGCGGATGCGTTCCAAACCGCAAAAGGCACTATGCCCCTCGTTCATGTGGCAAACGGTAGGAGGTTTGCCCATGGCGCGCAGCGCCATCACCCCGCCGATGCCGAGGACCATCTCTTGACGGATGCGCATGTCGTTGTCGCCGCCGTACAGACGGGCCGTAATGGCGCGATCCTCCGTCGAATTGCGTGGAATGTTGGTATCGAGCAGATACAACGGAACCCGCCCCACCTGAATGCGCCAGACGCGCACATACACGTCGCGGCCAGGCATGGGCAAACGGATCGTCAACGGAGCGCCGTCATTCGTGGTCTCGGACAGCAGTGGAAGGTTGAAGAAATCGTTTTCGGGATAGCGCTCTTGCTGCCAGCCGTCCACCGTTAGATATTGGCGGAAATAGCCTTCGCGGTACATCAAGCCGACGCCGACGAGCGGCAAGCCAAGATCGCTGGCACTCTTGAGGTGATCGCCGGACAGTACGCCGAGGCCGCCGGAATAGACGGGAACGCTCTGATGAATCCCGAATTCGGCGCTGAAATAGGCGATGCGCAACTCGCGCGCTAGTGCGCCGATGCCGTTGCGGCCCGGAGCGGCGTAGGTCTCTTGATACCAAGTATCGGCACTCATGTAGTTGTCGAACGCTTCTTCGACGCGATCCATGTGAGCCAAGAAGCCGTCGTCGTGAAGCAGTTCTTGAACGCGAACCGAACTGAGCGCGCCGAGCAGTTTGACGGGGCTATGATCGAGCGTTTCCCAGGCTTCCACGTCGATGCGTCGAAACAGCGTGACCGCCTCATGGTTCCAGCACCACCACATATTGTAGGCGAGTTTGTGGAGCGGTTGGAGGCGTTCGGGTAAATGGGGCAGAACGGTAAACGTGCGAATCGGTCGAGACGCCATGCTTCCTACCTCGTTATCAACGTTTCCATCAATCGCGGACATCCAATCCGTTTTGCGCGGCGATGCGGAACCACGGCGTCGTGGCCGTCTCGCAACTCTTTTCTCCGTCCTTGGAGAGAAAAGCCAACGCATTTGCTCAGCATACCGCGATCCCTCAGATTTTCAATCGCGGTTTCCCCAACTCGTCTCAACGACCCATTTTCTCACGCTTGCGGTCGGGGCCGCGCAACTTCTCGAAGTAGCCTCGCGCCATGTCGCTCGCCGAACGGGGAAGCCGTTGGCGATCCAAGGCTTCCGGCTCCTCTTGCGCGGCGCGGCGGATCTCTTCGGTCATCTCCGCCGGTTTGCGCGGTCCTTTGAAACCGTCGCCGGGAACGTGGTCGATCACTTGAAGCCGTCCCTTGTCCAGGCTGGAGTGCGCCCATTCTTCCTTGACCGCGGTGTCGCCGTCTTTCGATTCGGGCCTACTCCCGGCTCCCGGCTGCGGTTTGCCGTCGAGAGCCTGACAAACCGCCTTGCGCGCTTGTTGCAACTGCCGCACCTGGCGTTGCATTTCTTGGCATTCACCGTTGGGATCGAGCTGGGCCAGTCTTTCGGCGGCTTCGCCCAACTTCTTCGCCGCCTCGTCTTCTTTGCCTTCGTTGAGACACTTCCGACATTCGCCGAGTTTATTCGCCAGTTCTTGCAATTGCTCCCGCGTCTGTTCGTCGATTTTAGCGAGGTTCTTGTCGATCCGGTCCAGTTCGCGCTCCAGTTCCTCCTGGTTGAGCGCGCCTTTCCGCTGCATTTCCCGCAATCGTTCTTTCGCCTCATCGGAGCGCGTCAATCGTTCCAGTTTGTCCTTGATGTCTTGTAGTTGCTCGTCCATTTGCTCTCTTTGCTCTCGGCTTAGTTCCTGATCCTTGAGCTTGTTGAGCCGTTCGCGCATCTCCCGCTTTTGATCCTCTGTGAGTTTGTCTTCCTTCATTTTTTTGCGAAGACGAGCAACCTCCTCATCCGCCTGCAACCGTTTACCGAGCCTCTCGGCTTCGTCGCGCGCTTGTTTTAGATCGCCGCGATCGAGTGCATCGTCGAGTTTTTTGGCGGGACCGTCCAGCTTCTCCTTATGGCCGAGTCGTTCGATCTGCTTCATCTGTTCCTTCAGAGCTTCGGCGCGGTCGGCCAATTCTTTCTCGCGTTTGCGTACTCTGTCCTCGGCTTCGGTCAGGTCCTTCACCAACGCCCTCGCTTGCTCCTGAGTGTCGCGAGGCTTCTGGGACAGCTTGTCCAACTCTGCTTCCAGACGTTGCAACTCCTCGGACTTGGGCCGTTCTCCCGGCTTTTTCTGGGTAGGGCGTTGCAAAGGACGAAACGCTTTGTCGATCTGTGCCTTGGCGAGGGGATTATCGACGAGCAGCGGATGAATGCTGGGGTGTGTCGGTGGGCGGTTCGGTTGAGAGAAGCAGACCAGTAACACCGACCCGGCAGCGGCGAACGGGAGCAGAACGGCCAATCGTGGTATGCGCAAGGGGAAGCGATCGCGCACACGCAACGGTTCGAGGCGAGCGTTGGCATCGGCGAGCAGCGCCTGTCCCGCCGGCGTGGCCGATTCTTTCGCGGACAGCAGCGCCGCGGTCGTCGTGCGCTCTTTGAGGAGAAAACGCTCATCGAGAGCCAGTGCCGCCGCGACTCGCGATGGAATCCGCCTCAGGGTCAACAACAAGGCCAACGCGCTTCCCGCAGTGACGAAACCTCCTGCTACCAACCAGCGCGAAGGCATCCCGGCATGCCGAACAACATACGGCTCCAGCAAAAACCAACCCGCGGCGCAAACGAGCGAACCGAGCCAGCAGCCCATCGTCCTCTCGACCAGGTTCTGCAGGAACAATCGTCGACGAACGCGATTGATTTGACGATCCAGCGGAGTAGACGATGTACGGGCCACGAGCGTGTTCCTCCCGATAGGTATCCGGTGAGGGTATTATAATCGTCGGCGGTTGGAGGTTGCAACAAAAGTACGGTCGTGCCCGACGAGAGACGAGGGATCAACGAACTTCCAACGAGTATTCGGGACCGCCAAGATCGGTTACGGCCTTCGTCCGACGAAAAGACCCGCCGAACGCCTGAGGCAAAACTGCGCGGGTGAAGAGGTACGTCTCGTTTGTGAAGCGAGGGGAATCAATCGGGGAGATTTACGGCTTCTCCTCCATTGCGGGACGCGAGCGCGGGCATAAGTGGAGCGGTCGAATAGGGAAGAAAACGAACCGAGCCTTCGGCAACTAGAAAATTGGCACCTCCGCCCATGTGAGGGCTCCAGAAGTGGAACATGTCGCATTGGTTGTCGAACTTACCTGGACCAAAGACGGAGGAGAACGGAGGGCACATCTGGATCATGTAAAGATCTCGCTCGCGCACCCCTAATACCATGGCTGTGGAGCCATTCAGAAGAAGCAAGGGATTCGTGCTTCCCGGTGGAGGCATCTGCCCCATGCCCGCATACCACCACCCAAACGAACCATCGGCGCTTGGCGGACGCTCGCCGACCAGGAGAGTATTGCTGGTCCCATCGCGAATGTCCGTGAGTCGAATCGAGGAGTTCAAAAATAGGCATCCATTCTTGCGTACCTGATTGACTCCTTCCACACCGAGATAAGAGGTGAAAGCGACACGAAGTCCGCTTGACGTGAGTCCGGCTCGATACGAACGCGGGTCAGCGGGGCAGGCGTACAGCGGTACGACAGTGGCGAACGGGTGCGGAGGATCATCATGAAAATTCGGATCAATTCCGTACGCTTGCATCGCTTGCGTCCAGAGAGATCCTTGCTCAACGTAGGGTAAGATTTCCGTAAGCCAACTCATGAAAGGGTAACGCGAATCGATTCCTCGAACTCCCGGAGGCAAAGAGCCTTGCGTGTCGTGGTACAAATGAAGCCCAATACCGATCTGCCGAAGATTATTTTGACAGCACGCGCGAGCAGCCGTTTCTCGAACTCTCTGTATGGCGGAAAGTAACAAGCCTAAGAGGATGGCAACAATGCCGATCACCACGAGCAACTCAACCAGTGTGAAACCGCCATGTGGAGCCTTAGACTTCATGTGATCTGGCCTTTGCATAAAAGTCTGGATCCGGTGAAAAAGTCACTGTGAACGATTTCAAAGATAGTTCGCGCTAGCAAGCTGTTGCGAGTCGAGGCCCCCACTTCCCGGAGAGGACTACCGGACCAAACCTTTACTTCCCAGTCCAAATTCCAGCAAACAAAACAGTCATCCTTGCTTGCGCCCCGGACAGCTTTTTTTCCGGTAGTCCTATCATCGGTCCATCCCCAATACTTACAGCTTGGTAATTAGCAAGTGTTCCGGTTAACATTTCGATTGAATTTAGGAGGAGGGTTTGCCGGAGTCACAACTTGGGGTGAAGGCCAGCCTGCTGGACCTGCGGCACAAGAGCCAGTGCTGTTTGGCCATATCCAATTGTCGTAAGTACCTGCCGGGTTTAGTTTGCACCCTCCCGGAGTTGGTGCCGGTACGAAAATCGTGACAATTGCGTTTGTCGTATTGTCCCCCGGCGCGAAAGGCCAAGCAGCACCCGTTACTTGGGCGGAGAAGACCTGCGTACCTCCGGGAACGCCGTTGATCCACCAACTGTAAGGATTTTCGCAACAAGAATTCACGCAGTTATTCACCTGTGCTGGAGCTTCTCTCTGTCCCAGGCCGAAGCAGAAGCTGCATGCCGTTGCTCCGAACAAAACAAATACCAATCTTGCTCTCACCATCGCACTCGTCCTCCAAACAGGATGCAAAAGGCAACCCAATCCAGTTCGAGAGGCGTCACGACGCCACCCGTCTATTTCGCCGATGTAAGAGGTAGAAAAGAAAAGAACAGGCTACGACTAGAAAGATAATGGTCCAAACAACCCATTTTCCCGAGCGTTCCGGGGGTAATTCTTTGCCCTCCAACGTAGTAAATCCTGTCGCCGATACTTCGTTCCAAGAGCCGGAGGCAGAGATTACATAGGTTTTTATAGCAGGCTTGGTGGGATCCAATCCCTTCCCAAGCGGAGGGTTCTCACCTACGGTAACTTTCATTCCAGGTTTTACGGGGAGGGTGAAGTCGTTGTCTAATACTTTGGGATTCGGCTCAAATGTTTCGACGTGCAGACGATTAATTCGGCGGACCCGCCCACTAACGTTCCAGGTTTCAGTCCATTCATCAACCCACCACCCGTGGTCCGTGTTTTTCCAAGTGAGGTCAAGGACAGACCACGGATTGGAACCAGTAAAAAAGACATACCGCTGGATCGCGCTTTTCTGTCTTGAATTGATCCAAAACTCATCGAAAGTTGTTCCATCTTGGCCTGGCGAACCGCTGGAGAGAGGTTCCGTTCGGACCAATAAGCAATTCTGGTTTCGCAGCATTTGTTGGCCCGCGACGTCAAAGTCATCGGAGTCATGACTCAAAGGCAACTTGTCCACGCGGAGTGGTGTGTGAATGGTCGGAACGATGCCATGAGCGAAGAAAATCGGCCACACCTCATTTCCGAAACAGGCCGCCGGCCCAAGCTCTCCCTTGCCGATAGCAAGATCCGCCACATCGTCATCTATACCGTTCAACTTCCGATGACGAAGAGATTGAAGAGATTTCCCATCGTATGCCGACGTGTTGATACGCTTTCGATACTCCATTTTTGCCGTCGGCTCCAAGCTTTCGGCGTGGATAATCTCTTGCGACGATTCTAACCGATAACGTTTTTTTTCCACGTCGAAAAGAAAATCAAAGCGAAGTGGCCTTATCGGGTTTCCTGGAGGTAGATTCTCGTCCTTGAATTCGGTTGTTCCCACGAGTACATAGTGGGCGCTTTTCAAAACGTTCTGTCGATCTTTCCAATCGTTGAAAATGTTTGCCAAGGAATTATTCTTTCCGGGTTCTTGAGCAAACGCCGGCGCGCCGAATATCCACACTTGCACTATGGCGAACACCCAGCACCCAGCGCGCGCCTGCCAACTATGTATTTTGTAAGACATTATTATCTCACATGTAGGAGCCAGTTGCATTCGCAGTAACAAGATGCCAATAGGATTCGTTAGCCGTACAGCGCTGCTTTTCGCTTCTGAAGCCGGGAAAGAAAGTCTTTTCTTCTCCCCTCTCCTCTGCTTCGGGGGAGAGGGGTTGGGGGCGAGGGGGAAAGCAGGCCCTCACCCCCAACCCTTCTCCCATGAGTAGATCGGAGAGGGGAGCATTTTTCCTTTTCCCCCGCTTCGGAGGAGAGAGGAGATGCGCTGTACTGTTAGCGCGATCCGTTCTGTCCATAGTAGCGGACTTCCACCGTAACGGTCTCCAACTGTTTATTCGGTTTACGCACCACGATGCGAATCGTCGAAACGCCATCGCCTGGCCGCTTAATTTGTTGCGCGATGTGGAGACGCGGACTCTCTTTTGTTTCTCCCTCGGCCTGCGTTACAAGCGTTTCCGTCGAGTCGGTTTCAAGGTGATCGATTTGCCAATCCGATGAGGGTAACTTCAGAGTGACATCCGCCTCCGCCTCAGAAGGAATCGTGTACTCCCCCAATAGCACCATGCGCGGTAGGACGCGCGAAGCGGGTTGCATCCCGCCAAACGCCTCAATCGTCGTACACTCATGCGACACATCGTCGAGCGTCACGGCCCGTAGTCTCACCTCAAAGCGGAATGCCCCGAGAGGCAGAGACGGATTGGGTGAAACGAAAAGGAAGTAGTCTTCAGGACTTGTCGGGCTGGTTTCGATGCGGACCGCGGCGCAATTCGGATGAACCGTTGCCTGCAAGCGTTTTAACGGCACATGAGCCTTAACTCGAACTTTACTCCAAACGCGAACCCCGTCGCGAGAACAACGATCCGCAAATGGAATTTGCGTCCTGTCGGTGCTTACGCGGCTTCGGACAACGGCTTTCATTTCCCAACCGAGCGTGGCCGTCAAGTCGCCCTCAAAAACGGGATCGAGACGCACCACCTTAGGCCACTGGGCCAAGCCGATTTGATAAGGGAGTCGGTGCATGAGATCGAGACGCGCGTTGAATTCGGCTTTCTCTCCCGGTGCAACGAGCCGACCAGGTGGATCGAGTTGGAGGCAACCGCAGGTCGTTTGAAAACGCGAGATGGAGCGAACCACCTTGCCGGCGTTCTGAATCGTCAGGCGGAAGGTGTGGTCTGGCGTCTCCCAGACTTCGCCTAAATCCAGCGCTTGCGGTTCGATGTACAATCCGTTGATGGTGGCTAAAGGGGAACTCTGTTCTTTTTGTCCTAAACCGAGAGCGGTCAGGGAACCAAGATGATAGGCCGCCAAACTTGCTGCCGGCGCTACCAATAGAAAAAAGAACCAATGCTTCCATCGTCCCAAACTCATGATGTGTACCTCTTGCGCCCTCAATAGAGTTGAGAGTTGAGAGTTGAGAGTTGACATTAAACTAACTTTGCTTGCCTGTCAAGTGCAATTCGTTTTTTCGGTTCTCCAGTTCTCCGGCGTTGCGCGCTGTAATGGCCAAGGACGCGGCGGTCTCCACCGGCATAAACTTGGAGAACAAGTCCACGGCACGCAACGCTTCGACAAAACCGGAGGCCGTACTCATCAGCGCGGCCGAGGATCACCGCGAGTTGAGACAGAATCGTCCCGTCCATTCGCTCTATTCACCGTCGCCAACTCCTTTGGGTGAGTGAAGATCCGCTCTCTGCTCACGTCGACGCACACCTTCCCTCCGATGTAGTCCACCCGTACTGGATCGGAAAAATCCCCGTTATCCTTCCAACTGCGGTAGGACTCCGAATCCGTTACCCGCTGGGGCATCCTGTAGGGATCGAGTAATCGGTCCCAACCGAGCAAAGACAACGCCATAACCCAACCATTTTCCCTCTTCCTTACTGCGCGTGGCCTCGTACTGCCTATCGCGAACGAATTGTGCAAATGTGAGCCAACCCATCCGTGGACGATTCCCATAGAATACATGGACTCGCCCGAGAGCGTGGATTGAACGTACCATGACGAACGCTGTCCTTTCGACTTCCTGTTCCCATCATCTTCTCGTCCGTGCCGCGCGCGGTGAGGCAGTCGAGCGACCACCGGTTTGGGCGATGCGCCAGGCTGGACGCTGGGATCCCGAATTCAATCGCGTCCGAAACGGTCTGTCTTTTTACGAGTTCTCGGAGAACGTCGAGCGGAGCGCCCAGGCGTCGCTGTTGCCGCGTCGCTTCGGCGTCGATGGCATCATTCTCTTTTACGACATCACGACATTGCCGGTGGCGATGGGGCAGCGCTACGTTCTTCAACCGTCGCAAGGTCCAGTGCCGGATCACCCGATCCGCACCCTATCGGATGTGGAACGGTTGGAGATTCAGCCGGATCCGAAACGATTTCAGCACATTCGCGATCTATTGAATCTTGTTCGTCAAGAACTGTGCGGCGAGCTTCCGGTCTTGGTCTTCGCCGGGGCACCGTTCACGGTGGCGACCTACGCTATCGGCACCGGCAAGGACATTGCCGCCACCCGCCGTTTCGCCGCCGAAAAGCCGCACGTTTGGGAGGCGTTGCTCGACCGTCTGACGACGGCGACGATTCATTTTTTGCGCACGTTGATCGCCGACGGAGCCGATGTCTATCAACTCTTCGATTCGTGGGCGGGGCTATTGGAACGCGAGGAGTACGAGAGATGGGCGCAGTGTCGGCATGAGGTTATTTTCCGCGAGGCCGTCGGCGTTCCGCGCATTTTATTCGTCAAAGAGGGACCGTATCTGTCCGCGATGGCGGCGTCGGGGGCGGACGTGATCTCGTTGGGAGTGCGACACGATCTGGCGGCGGCGCGGCGCGACTATCCGCAGCTGGTCTTTCAGGGCAATGTGGACGAAAAGATTCTGCGCGGCGGCACGCCGGAACAGGTGTACGCGGCGACGGGCGCTTGCATGGCGGCGGGCGGCGGCAACCGGCACATCGTCAATCTCAGTCATGGCGTCGACCGCGCCACTCCCGTTGCCAACTTCGAGGCGTTCGTCCGCGCGGCGCGCGGCGAACCGGCAGCGTAAGGTGCCGGATGCGTCTTTCCTACCCAGCAGCTTACGCTGCCGGTTCGCCTTGTTGGCGACGACGAGTCATATGCTCTGGACAGGCCGCGGATTGCTATCGACAATGAACAGCATGAGTACCAAGCCGTTAACCTGTCCCTATTGCAACGCTTCCATCGCCGCGCCTGCCGAAACCTCGGCCAGTGGGTGCATCGAGTGTCCGCTCTGCGGCGATTCTTTTGCGATTCCACCGGCGGACGCGCTCGCGAATCGGCTGCCCCAATCGATCTCGTCCTTCGCCTCGGAACTGGCAGCTTCCTCCGATTCGTCGCCCGTTCCTGCCATCGATTTGCCCTCGCGGCGGTCGAACGGGCGTCTGGCGGCAATCGCGGTCGGCGTTATGCTGTTAGTGGCAGGCGTCGGTTTGACGTTCATGCTGATGACGCAGGCGCAACGGCGGATACAGGACACTGTCAGTCCCGCACGCCGCCCCTTCAAGCAACCCGGCATTCCCGAACTCTCGGGCGCACCGGCCGTCGAAAGCGTCGCCCCCGACCGACTGGAAGCGCTCGGCTATTTGCCTGCCGATGTCAATCTGCTGGTTGCCGCGCGCATCCCCGAATTAGCAGCCAACTCCACCGGCTCACAGATGCTGCGCGAACCGCTAAAGATAGGCGGCGCGGAGCAGCGTCTGACCGATCTCCCCTCGTGGATAGGCCTCCAAGCGGAAGACATCGATCACTTGGTTTTGGGGGTGCGCATTAAAGACGACCTTATACCTCCCTTTTATCTCGTTATTCGAACGGTGCGACCCCACGACGCCGAGGAGTTGCGGAAGCGCCTCAACAAGGGCAAGCGCCTGGCCAGCGCGTCCAAGAAAAAGCTGTTTGAATTTCGACCGCTGAAGCGCGACTTCCCCATCCACGCCTGGCTCGCCGACGAACGTACCGTCGTGTTGGCGTTGATCGCCGAGCAATTGGAGGCGCTACCGAACGAACCCGTCGCGGACCTTCGACAATTCGCGCCGGAACTGCGCCGAGTGTTGCGCGAACGGCGCGAACTGGTAGCGCCGATCTGGATGGCCGGTCATTCGCCCGATTGGACCAAGACGTTGGCGGCCAAGCTCTCGATCGGAGTGAAGAAAGACGATTGGCGAAAGCTGGCGTCTTTAAGAACTTTCGGCATCTGGATTGTTCCCGATGAATCCGTGGCCGTCAAAGGCGTCTTTTCTTGTAAGGACGAGGCCGGCGCGCGAGTGCTAGATACCTACTTTCGATCGCTGAGCGTCCCCGATTCCAACTTCAAATCGGCGCTGGACGATGCTTGGCTCACGGTACAATTTCAGGCCGGGCCGGGCTTTCTCGTGCGGGCGTTCCATCGCTGAAGTCTCGCGTCTTTTCCTTCTCGGCTTAGGGAATAAGGGACAACCGATGTCACACACTTGCGACATCTTGATTGTCGGCGGGGGCGTGCTTGGCGTCAGTATCGCCTTCCACCTGGCCCAGCGCCGAGCCGGCCGCGTGGTGTTGGTCGAAAAAGCCTATCTTGGGGCGGGGGCCAGCGGGAAATCGGCGGCATTGATCTATCAGGCCCACCGCCACCCGCCGACCGCCGCGCTGGCGCGACGCTGTCTGCCGGTCTACGAGCATTTTTCCGATCTCATCGGCGGCCCGCCCGTTTTCTGGCGCACCGGCATGATTCAGATGACCGCGCGCCGAGACAGTTCCGAATGGGACGCGCAACTTGCCCGCCATCTCGCCTTGGGCATCGACGTTCGCCGCATCGACGAGCAGGAAATGATGGAAGTCGATCCCAGCGCGCGATTGACCGAGGACGAGTTGGCTCTATTCGAGCGGGAGGCTGGGTACGTCGAGCCGGTGCAGACCGTGGCCTCCTTCGCCGAGGCGGCGCGGCACGCGGGGGCGGACCTGCGCGAAGGCGTTGAGGTCCGCGCCCTGGTACTCGATAAAGGTAAAATTGGCGGCGTCGAAACCAACGAAGGTACCTACGTCTGCGGGCGGCTGGTCTTGGCAACGGGGGCCTGGGCGGAACATTTGCCGAAAACGGTCAAGCTGGAAGTGCCGGTGGAGGCGCATCGCGTGCAGGCGGCGCTGTTTCGACGACCCGCCGGCAGCGGCCGCCGCGGCGCGGTCTTCGCCGACTTCGTGCAAGGGTTGTATGTGCGGCCGGCGCAGGGCGATCTACTGCACGTTGGCGAGCTGACTCCCATACAGAGCGATGAAGTCGTTGATCCCGATATGTACGACGAGGCCGCTGGGGGAGAGTGGCTGCCGAGCATTCGCCAACGCCTGATCCGGCGCTGTCCGGCCATGTATTGCTGCTACGGTCGCGGCGGCTATGCTCTCCTCGCGGCCCATACGCCGGACGGTCTACCGATCCTCGACCGTCTACCGGGACTTGAGGGCGCTTTCTGCGCCGTCGGCTTCGGCAGTGAGAACTTTCTCCTTGCCCCCCTGGTTGGACAAGCCATGGCGCAATGGATCGTCGACAATTCCGTTGCCGATGTCGATTTGTCGCCCTATGCGCTGGCTCGATTCGGTGCCGAGGACAACCCCTCGAACGAGACGAGTGCGGACGCGTCGAAAGCGTAAGAATCGGGTCTCGACCTCGCATCGAGCGGGTCTCGCGGCGATCTCGACCGCGAGGAACGAGGATTGCCTTCCCGTTTCCAAGCAACCATAATGATCTTGCCTTCCTTACGACTTGGTTCGTTGTCCTCATTCTTTTAGGAGAACGGTGCATGTCCTCGCCTTTTCTCAGAGGCTTGTTCCTCTTCGCTGTTTTCGTGGCCGCGAATCGAGCGAGTTTTGCCGGTACTTCCAACAGTCTCTTGGATGTCACGCCCGATGGCAAACGCTTACTCGTCGCCAACTCCGACAATGGCAGCGTCACCGTCGTCGATGCGACAACCCAGAAGGCTCTCCGCGAAATCGCCGTCGGCGACAAACCCGAAGGCGTGGCCTGGATCGGTAACGGACCCCTTGCGCTCGTCGCCGTCTACAACGAAGACATCATCGCCTTTGTCGATACGGATAATGGCAAAATCGTCGAAAGGCTCTCGGTCGCCGACGAACCCTACGGCATCGTCGCGGTCGAGGACGGCAGTATCGCCTACGTCACACACGAGTATCCCGGCATCGTCAGTGAGATCGACGTGGGCAAGCGCAAAGTTCTCCGCCAGATGAAAGCCGGCTCCATGCCGCGCGGCTTGGCGCTCAGTCCGGACGAAAAACGCTTGTACGTCACCGAGTTTTACACCGGCGTGCTGAACGCGCTCGACCGAACGAGCGGCAAGCTCGTCGATAGCTGGACCGGCCATTCCAGCGACAATCTGTGCCGCAACGTCATCGTGCATCCGCGCCGTCCGAAAGCCTATTTGTCGCACATTCGGTCGAAAATCGAAGTGATCGACGGCAGCGGCTCCATCTTCCCGCAGCTGAGTATTTGCGATCTCGTCCCGGCGAACCAGGAAGGCGGCAAACGGCGCAAGTCGATCGGCATGGACAGCTACAACGGCGTCTACGTCGTTACCAATCCTTGGGAGGCGGCGTTGTCCCCCGACGGCAAGCGGCTTTACACCATCTACGCCGGCACCAACGACATGAACGTCTCCGCGACGATCGACGACGATTACCGCGAAATTAAGCGCGTCGGCTACGCCGTCCGCGTCGGCCAAAATCCGCGCGCCGTTCGCGTCAGTCCCGACGGCAAGAAGGTCTATGTAGCCAACGCTCTCGATTTCGACGCGATGGTTCTCGACGCCCAGAGCCTGGAACGTCTGGCTCGAATCAAGTTGTGCGACCCGCCCAAGTCGCCGGAATGGGTGCGCGGCAAGATTTTGTTTAGCACCGCCGACCGCCCACTTTCGGGCCGTCGCTGGATTGCGTGTTCGTCGTGCCACCCCGATGGCCACAGCGACGGCCGCGTCTGGCAGAACCCGGAAGGATTGCGAAAAACGCCCCCCTTCATGGGGTTGGCCCATACGCATCCGCTGCATTGGTCCGCCGACCGCGATGAAGTGCAAGACTTCGAATACACCATCCGCGGTCGGCTGATGCAAGGACCGGGACTCTTTCGCGGCCCGCTCAAACCGAAGAACGGCTTCGAACCGACAGAACTGAGCATGGACCTCTCGGGACGCTCCAAAGATCTCGACGCCCTGGCCGTGTACAGCAATTCGTTCGACTTCACGTTGTCGCCGCACATCCCCGCGCCGGGAAAGCTGTCTCCCGAAGCCGAGCGCGGCAAACGCTTGTTTTTCGCCGATGCCGTCGGCTGCGCGAAGTGCCACGGCGGACCCTATTACACCGACAGCACTCTCAAAAAGCCGTTTAACCTGCACGACGTTGGCACGGGCGGAGACGATCCGTCCGAAAAGAATGGACCAAAGTACGACACACCGACTTTACTGGGCATCTATCGCAGCGCACCCTACCTCCATCACGGCAAGGCCAAAACGCTGCGCGAAGTGTTGACGACGTGCAACCGAGCCGACAAGCACGGCAAAACGAGCCATCTCAAGGGCAACGACCTCGACGATCTGGTTGCGTTTCTCAAGTCGTTGCCGTATGAGACGCCGCCGCAGCGGACGCCGAACACCGTGAAATATCGCTACGACAAGAACGAGCATCGAGAACCGGCCGCCGGCGGAGGAGCGCAAGGGGTGAAGTGAGCGAAGGACGATTCGGCGAGTGTCCGCGCGCTCGTTCTCTCGTTGTCGTGGATAGTCGCCCTGCAATCGTCTAAACTAACGCTGTTGTCGCGCCGCGCGGGCTACGAGTGCCTCAACTGGACTACGCAATAGGAGTGATCCCATGCCGGTTACATTGCACGAGGAAGCGGGCGGGAAATATGTGGCCATCGACCTGAGTGGCAAGTTGACTGCGGCAGATTATCAGCACTTCGGCGGCGAAATTGACCGGCTGGTGCAGCGGGACGGCAAGATCCGCATGCTTTGTCTCATGCACGACTTCCACGGCTGGACTGCCGGGGCGCTGTGGGAAGACGTGAAGTTCGATTTCAAACATTTCAACCATCTGCATAAGATCGCATTGGTCGGCGAATCGAAATGGGAAGAGGGCATGGCCGTCTTTTGCAAGCCCTTTACGACGGCCAAAATACGCTACTTTGACCGTGCGAAAGTAGACGAAGCGAAGGCTTGGCTCGAAGCCGATTGAGCGAGGTGGGCCATGCGCATCGCCGTCGCCGGATTCATGCACGAGTCGAATACGTTTCACCCCGTCCTCACCGGCCGCGCCGCTTTCGTCGAACAGAGTCTCACTCGTGGGAACGAGCTACTCGACGAGTGGCGCGATTCGCCTCACGAAATCGGCGGCTTCCTGGAAGCCTCGCGCGTCGAAGGGTTTGAACCCGTCCCTCTAGTCGTCGCTTGGGCGACTCCCGGCGGTCCCGTCGCCGACGATTTCTTCGACGAAATCGCGGCGGAACTGTGCGACGCGCTCCGCGCTAGCCAAGCGGACGGACTTCTTTTGGCGCTGCACGGCGCGATGGTGACTCCGTCTCAATGGGATGCCGACGGCGAGTTCTTGGCGCGGGTGCGTCGCGCTGTCGGCCCAGAGTTGCCGATCGTCGTCACGCTCGATCTGCACGGCAATATCTCGCAGCGACTCGTCGATGGTTGCGACGTGGCCGTGGCCTATCGCACCTGCCCGCACATCGATCAGCGCGAGTGCGGCCTGCGCGCCGCGTCGCTGCTCGTTCGACAGTTGCGCGGCACGATTCGACCGCGCATGGCGTTGGCCAAACCGCCGATGCTTCTCAACATCATGGCCCACGATACCTCGTTGCCGCCCTTACGCCCGTTCGTGGATGCGATACGCGCGCTCGAGCATCAGTCGGGCATCCTCGCCGCCAGCCTGCTGCCCGGTTTCGCCTATGCCGACGTGCCGCACATGGGGCCGTCTGTCCTCGTGGCCGCCGACGGCGATCCCGCATTGGCGCACCGCGCCGCGGACACGCTGGCCGACGATCTATGGCAAGCGCGCGAGAGCTTCCTCAAGCCGCTGCCGGATCCGGCGAGCGCGGTGGCACAGGCACTTCTCGCCGAGCGACTTCCCGTCGTCCTCGTCGATACCGGGGACAATGTCGGCGGTGGGTCCGCTGGAGACGGGACCACCCTATTGCGCGAACTTCTGCGACAGGGAGCGAGCGCCAGCGTGGTCTGCTTGTTCGCTCCCGATGAAGTACGGCTATGTTCCGCCGTTGGCGTCGATGGCGAGGTGTCACTCATCGTTGGGGGCAAAGTAGATCGCCTGCACGGCGAACCCCTGCCCGTGACTGGCCGCGTCCGCTTGCTCCACGAAGGCACTTATATCGAGCCGGAGGTGAGACACGGTGGCCGGCGCGTCAATCGTATGGGCGCGACGGCCCTCGTCGAACTTCCCGGACACAATCTGTTGGTTCTTCATTCCCTTCGCCATCCTCCGTTTAGCCTGGGGCAGTTGACCTGTCTGGGGATTCGACCGCGAGAGCAGCGCATCCTGGTCGTCAAAGCCGCCATTGCCTATAAGGCGGCTTATGCTCCCCTCGGCGGCACCATCGTCGAAGTCGATACGCCCGGTTTAACCGCCGTCAATCCCGAACGCTTCTCCTATCGCCACGTTCGCCGACCGCTCTATCCCCTCGACTAACCTTCCGCTTGCGCCGTCGTCCTGGAGTGGCGCGTTGTCCTGTTTCAGCCTGCTTGCGTATAATGTCGATAGGAGTTACCGGACAAAACCCGTCGGAAGGCAGGTAATCCATCCCGACATTCGATCGGTTGGGTAGGAAAGCCCGACTTTCGGTAGAGACAAGCTATTTGAAAGGCGAGACGCATGGCGAGCGCGAATGTGATCGAGTTGACTTCGGCGAATTGGGAAAAGGAAGTCGCGCAGAGCGAGATCCCCGTTCTAGTGGACTTTTGGGCCGTCTGGTGCGGCCCCTGTCGCATGTTGGCACCGACGATTGATAAGGTCGCCGCCCAGTTTGCGGGCAAGGTCAAAGTCGGCAAGCTGAACACCGATGAATCGCAGGACATCGCCATTAAGTACGGCATCTCCGCCATCCCGCAGATTCTTCTGTTCAAGGGAGGCGATCAGCCCGTCGACAAACAGATCGGCAATCAGCCGATGGACAACATCGTAAAGATGCTCAATCGCGCGCTCGAATCCTGAGCGAGCCGGAGTGCCGTCCCGAATCGCCGACGAGGACTTCTCTTTCCGGCGTTTCGGGACGCCTCATTCAAGTATGCGGGGATAGTTGGCCGATCTAGGAGGAGACTTCGAATCGCGCCATGTGAGGATCCCCCGAATGGACTCTGCTCCCGTCTCCGCATCCTCGTTGCCAATCGAGACATCTCCGGGCGCGTTGGGTGAACTGGTCGTTCAGAACGGGCGGCAGAAGGGCGCGCGCCGCGCCCTGGTATCGGCGTTGACGCTCCTCGGCAGCGATGCCCAATGTGAGTTTCATTTGAACGTCGAGGGGGTCGAGCCGTTGCATTGCGCCATCGTACAAGGCAGCTCCGGCTTGCTCTTGCGCGACCTGGACACGGCCTCCGGCTCGTTCGTCAACGGCGAGTCGGTTCGTGAAACCCTGTTACAAGACGGCGACATCCTCGCTGTCGGCCCGTTTCAATTTGCGATTTTTCTTTCCTCACGCGCCGAACCGGCGAATGCAGCGTCGCTTCAGGCCGAGCGCGATGCGCTGCGCATTCAGGCTGCGGCGGTGGCAGCTCAACAGGCCGCCTTGGCCGATGAAGAAGCACAGCTGCAACAAAGACGCAAGGCGCTGGTTCGACAAAAAGAACAATTGGCCTCGCATCTCGACGAACGCCGCAAACAGCTTCTCGGGCTGCGCGAGCAAGTACGACGAGATCGAGCGACCCTGAAAGCCGAGACGGAAGATGCGAGGCGACAGAGCGAGGAGATGCGCGCGGCAATCGACGTGGAGCGCGAAGCCGTGCGCGCCGAGATGCAGCGGGCCGAAAAAGAACGACGACGATTCGCGGAGTTGCGCAAACGTCTTAAAAAACGGTGGAAGAAGCATTGGCACCTCCACGAGAAAGCCTTGGGGCAGCGCGAACAAGAGGCGATCGCAGAACGCGCGACAATCGAACGGGATGCGGAAACGCTGAGGCGGGAGCGCGTGCTGTTGACGCAGATGCAATTGCGATTCAACGGAGAGATGGAACTGGGCCGACGCCAGCTTCACGACGAATGGCAGCAGCTTGGTCTGGCTCAACAACAGTGGGAAGTCTGTTTGAATCAGGAGCAGATGGAGCGCGGCCATCGGCTGCGCGAACTCGATCGGAAAACGGCGGCGACGGCGACGGCGGAGCAAGCGTTGGCCGAGCAACGCCGACTCGCGGAAGAGCTTCATTTGAGACTATGCAGGGAAGCGGAAGGGTTGGAGTGCCGCATCAACAATCGGCGAGCGAAACTCTTGGAATGTGAAAAGCAAGCGACAGAAGGTACGCCGCGGGTATCGGTCGAGGAGCCAACGGCGATGATTGTCTCCCGTCGCCCTGAACCGGAGACGCCGCGCGTCCTGGAGCGTCTGGCCGGCGATTTGGCGGACCAACGACGCCGACTGCTCGAACAGTGGCAGTGTTTACTGAAACTCCATGAAGCGTGGGAGCCGGAACGATCTGCCCTACTCGCACAATTTGAGGCGTCGGCGAGAGAATTGGTCTTGGTCGAGCAACGGCTGACGGAGCGCGAAAAAAATCTGATGGTTGCCGAGGACTATATCGGCCGTCGTCATCAGGCTCTGGCCGATGTTCGGTATTCGCTGGAAGCCTGGCAAGCGCGGTTGACGGCACGCGAAACCTTCTTAGACAACGAGCGCGCGATGCTCCTTGCCGACGTGAGGGCGCGCGAAGAATTGGCCGAGACTCGGATGCAGCGCTTGGAAGACATGCGGCAACGGCGGGCCCGGCGGCGCAGTCAAGAAATCGAAGAGTTGCGCGCGGCCCGCAATCTGCACGAACGGATGCGCCGCGATTACGCACTGTTGTGGCAGGAATGCCAAGA
Source organism: Planctomycetota bacterium (assembly GCA_021807595.1). Taxonomy (GTDB): domain Bacteria; phylum Planctomycetota; class Planctomycetia; order Gemmatales; family Gemmataceae; genus JAJPHU01. Next base: position 88,992 of record JAKBCS010000002.1, read on the forward strand.
TCGACGCAGCGCACTGATTCTCGAGCAGCGCGAGTTTGCCGCCAAGGCCATGGCTTTGGAGCAATTTCGTCAGGAGTTGCTCGGTCGAGCCGCCGACTCGCCGGAAGTCGAGAAGCGTCTGGAACGCCTTCACCGCCGCCATCGGGACCGGCTTCAGGCGGAGCAACACGATCTGAAGCGCGAACGGGACGCCGTCGTGGCAGACACCAAACGACTCGATCGCCGTGCGGCAAGTCTCGTTGAACGAGAAGAAAAGCATGTCGATCAACACGAGGAATGGATGCGGCAAATGGCCGATTGGGAAGATCGGCACGAAGCGGCTACCGATTTGGAAGAGCAGCGACGGCAAGAGTTACAACATTGGCAAATGCTTCACGAAGTGGATCGGCGTCAACTGCTCGAATTGCGCGAGGAGGTGGAGCGCATCGCTCGTCTGTTGCTGGAAGAAGGTGACAGTCCGACCCCCGAATCGCTCGCGGCTTAACCGTACAGCGCTACTCCCCTCTCCCCTGCATTCAGGAACGAGGGGAGAATCCAAGAGTATCGCTGTACGGTGAAGCTCGATCGGCGGCAATGTTAGGTTCGCAAGGTTCCCACGATGTCGTGGACGCTGGAGGCCCCCAAGAGTTCCAGGGCTTCGGGGAGTCGATCGACCGCGCGCATCGACGCGGTCGGATCGTAGAAATTGACCGTTCCCATCTGGACCGCGCTCGCCCCCGCAACGAGAAACTCCATCGCATCGTCCACGGTGGCGATTCCGCCTATGCCTACAATCGGCACGCTCAGCTGCCGCGCCACTTGATAAACGATCCGCAACGCCAAAGGCTTGATGGCCGGGCCGCTCAAACCGCCGGTTACGTTGCCGAGGATCGGCCGCCGCCGCCGCCAATCGAGCGCCAGTCCGACGAAGGTGTTGACCAGCGAAAGGGCATCGGCTCCCGCCTCGACCGCTGCGCGGGCGATGGGAACGATGTTCGTGACGTTCGGCGTTAGCTTGGCGAGGATCGGCAAGGGGCAGACGGCGCGCACGCGCTGGACGACGCGCCGCGTGGCCTCCGGCTCAATGGCGAAGTCGATGCCGCCCGCCACGTTCGGACACGACAGATTCAGTTCCACCGCCGCGATACCGACCTCTTGCCCCAACAGGGCCGCCATGTCCACGAAATCGTCTTCGTTCTCGCCGGCGATGTTGGCGATAATTGCGGTCGGCAAAGTGCGCAAATAAGGCAAGTGATGGTGAATAAAATGCTCGATGCCGTCGTTGTCGAGTCCGATGGCGTTGAGCATGCCGGAGGGGGTTTCGACGGTTCGAGGCGGTGCGTTGCCGGCGCGCGGATGGCGCGTCACGGTTTTCGGCACGACGCCGCCGAGGCGAGAGAAATCCACGACGCCGGACATTTCACGCGCGTAGCCGAACGTACCCGAAGCAACGAGGATCGGATTCTGCAGAGACAGACGGCCCAAACGAACGGATAGGTCGATCATCGCGCCACGTCTTCTTGGACGACGGGTAAGAGACTGCCCCGAACGGGTATTTCCAGCCATTTCGCCCCCGCTCCCTTACGGTCGCGGCTCTGAAATCACCCTCGTGGGACAGGCACTATGGAGGTTCTCCAAATCACCGTTCCTGTTTTATGGAGAAACCCGCCTCGTCGCCAAAGGAGAAATGGACCGGAGGAAGGGGGCGGTCTATGCGTCGTCGGATTCGGCGCAGCGTCTTCGCCAAGTGTGCGGGGGCATGGCTCGGTGGCGTTTGAAGGCGCGGTAGAAACTCGATAAATCCTCGTAACCGGTCTCGAAGGCAATGGTCAAAATGCTGCGCGACGATTCGGCCAACAATCGACAGGCATAGTCGATCCGGAGCTTTGTAAGATAGGAAGACCATGATTCTCCGGTTATTTCCCGAAAGAGCCGCGTGAAGAGACGGCGACTCACGGCCAGTTCGGAGGCCACATGGTCCAAGTCCGTAGGCTCAAAAAAGCGATGGGTAAGCTCGGCGATGTACTGAGCAACCGCCTTTCGATGGTCGGACGACGCATCGGTGAGCGCGGCGGGGGGAAGCATCTCTAAATGAGACCGTGCCAGTTTGGTCAGAAGTTGCAGCGTGAGTCCCAGCATGAGCGTGTTGCGTCCGGGGCGAGAGAGCGTCTGCTCGAAAAGCAGCTGTCGAAGGTCGGCCCGAACCTGAACGGCCAACAGCTTGCCGTTGGGCAATACGCCCGGTGGAAGGTGTTGCAACAACGGCGGTTCGTGCTGCAATACGGCCGGGGCGATGCAGATGCCGTAGAGCGCCAACGGTTCGGAAGGGTTATCCTCAATGCGATGAACCCGGCCGGGCGGCACGAAGAGAATGTCTCCCTCTTGGGCCGGATGGCGGCGGTCGTCGATAGCGAGTACGCCGATCCCCTTTAGGACGTAGAAGATCTCCATGAAGTCGTGACGTTGCGCGCTCATGCGAAAGTCGGGAGCGTGATGGCTTTCCAGCACGAATACGCCGTGCGCTGGAAGAGCCACCTCGACGGGTCGACGTTGATAGGTTTGCTCCACGACTTCGTCTCCGCACACAGGAGAGATGACCGATATCGGACTCTTTTTTCGTCCTCGACGACCGGGGAGAGGGGAATCTCGCGGCGCGATTAGGTCGCGGCAGGATCGATCTCCTCCGGACGATACAACACCCGCCCTTCCATGCCGCCGGACACGGTGAGAATCTGCCCGCTGACGTGGCCGGAGAGGTGGCTCGACGCCAAGTACACCACGGCCATCGCCATGTCGTGCGTTCTACCGATTTTGCGGAGAGCGATTGTCTGTTTGGCGCGTTGGAGCGCCGCCGGATCGAGTCCCGATTGCAGTTTTTTCGCCGTCAAAGTCCAGCCGGGACAAACGACGTTGACCCGGCCGCGCGGGGCGAGAAGGCAGATCTCGTTCTTCAAAGTCCGCGCCAAACCGTAGATCGCTCCGGCTTTGGCAGCCGCATAATCGGCGTGGCCGGACTCGCCGAATATACCCGCCGTCGAACCGATCAAAACGGCAGCGGGATCCGCGATCTGGTGCCGCGCGATGCCGCGAAAGAAGGCACGCGCGCTCAAGAAGACCGAAGTAAGGTTGACGGCAAGTGAATCGTTCCACTGGTCGAGCGACATTTCGTGCAAAGGGACATTGGCGGTCGGCCAGAATCCGGCATTGGCGACCAGGATCTCGACGGGACCAAGCCCCGACTCGATCTCGGCGAACAACCGCTCGACATCGTCTTCCCGCGTGAGATCCGCGCCCACGGGTACGCAGGCGGACCCCAACTCATTCGCCAGCGAGCGGACGGCGTCGCCGTGTTCGTTGTAATGAGCTGCCACCCGCGCCCCCTCTATGGCGAAGGCGCGCACCAACTCACTACCGATGCCGCCGGACGCTCCCGTCACCAGCACGACGCGATCGGACAGTTTGCTTTCCATGCGTTTCTCTCCACGGAAAAGTGGGGTTGCGACTCTCGCTATTGTCGTCAAAATCGTTCGTTTCGACACGGCAATAATTTTTTCAACTTCTCTCCGCCTTCCCAAGTGCTATCCTAATTAATAGGCAGCCTCACGGACGAGCGCCGGGGCGAGAGATCGCGATCCGAATTCCTTACGGTCCACGGACCAGAAAGCTCTCAAATACGCGAATATGGAATTGGCCCGCAACCTAAAAGTCGATAGCGTCTCTCGCTTGCACCCGACGCCGCCGTGGCAAGTCCGACCGGATCAGAGCGTGGCGGAGGCCTTGGCTCTGATGCGGCAGCATCGGGTGGGCTGCGTTCTCGTCTGTCCCAACGAAGACGAGTTGCTCGGCATCTTTACCGAGCGCGACCTGATGCGGCGCGTCTTGGCCGTGGGTTTGCCGTTGAGCGTGCCCGTGGCCAGGTGCATGACCCGCAACCCCGTTGTCGTGCATCCCAAAGATTCCATCGGCGCGGCCGTGCGCCGCATGGAAGAGGGCGGTTATCGGCATCTGCCCGTGGTCGATCCGGCGGGACGACCTCTGGGCGTTTTGTCCGTTAAGCGTATCGTCCACTATTTGGCGGAGCATTTTCCGTCGATCATATATAACCAGCCTCCCGATCCCAACGTCGTGCCCCTCGAAGCGGAGGGAGCCTGAGACGAGAGGCCATCCCGCCCGGAGGCTTCCTTTCAATGACGGTTGCGAATCTCTCCACCCCGCGATCCCACTCACCCATCCCCGTTGAAGAAGTAACTGAGGCGACGATTCGATTGGCCGGCGACTCCGGCGACGGCATGCAGTTGGCCGGGACGCAGTTCATGCAAACCTCGGCGATGCTCGGCAACGACATTAGCACCCTCCCCGACTTCCCCGCCGAGATTCGCGCTCCGGCGGGAACTCTTGCCGGCGTCTCCGGTTTTCAGATTCATTTCAGCAGTACCGAAATTCACACGCCCGGCGACCAGCTCAACACCCTCGTTGCCATGAATCCGGCGGCGTTGAAATCCAACCTGAAAGATCTCGAACCCGGCGGCATCCTCATCGTCAACGCCGACGCCTTTGCGGCCGGCGATCTCCATAAAGCCGGCTACTCCGTCAATCCACTCCAAGACGACTCCCTCAAGGGCTATCGTCTCTTCGCCGTGTCGATTACCAAGCTCAACCGCGAAGCCGTGTCCGAGTTGAAACTCAGCACGCGCGAAGCGGATCGCTGCAAAAACTTCTTCGCGCTCGGACTGGTGTATTGGCTGTACGAACGTTCGCTGGAACCGACGCTGAAATGGATCCAGTCGAAGTTCGCCAAAAACCCCAGCGTCAGAGAAGCCAACGCCCGCGCTCTGAAGGCCGGTTACAACTACGGCGACACCACCGAGGCCATGCCGGTACATTACCGCGTGTCCAAAGCCGCCATCGCGCCGGGCCGCTATCGCAAAATCACCGGCAACGAAGCGCTGGCCATCGGCTTGGTAGCGGCGAGCAAGCAGGCAAATTTGCCCTTAGTTTACTCTACCTATCCTATAACTCCAGCATCGGACATCCTGCATCAGCTGGCGGAATTGAAACGCTACGGCGTGCGCACCTTGCAAGCCGAAGACGAGATCGCCGCCATCGGCGCGGCCATCGGCGCTTCCTTCGCCGGCGCGCTCGGCGTCACCGGCACCAGCGGCCCCGGCATCTGTCTGAAATCGGAGGCGATTGGCTTGGCCGTGATGACCGAGTTGCCTCTCGTCATCGTCGACGTGCAACGCGGCGGGCCGAGTACCGGATTGCCCACGAAGACCGAGCAAGCCGACCTCCTGCAAGCCATGTTCGGACGCAACGGCGAATGTCCCGCCTGCATCCTCGCGCCGTGTTCCCCTTCGGACTGCTTCCACATCGCATTCGAGGCGGTGCGCCTTGCCGTGGGCTTTATGACTCCGGTATTCGTGTTGTCCGACGGCTATCTGGCCAATGGAGCAGAGCCGTGGCCGATCCCCGATCCCGCGAAATTGCCGCAGATTCCCGTTCGCTTCGCGCAAGCGCACGTCGGTGGCAACGGCACATCCAACGGGAACGGAGAAACCGTTTTTCACCCTTACGAGCGCGATGCGCGCTTGGTGCGTCCTTGGGCTGTACCCGGCACTCCAGGGTTGGAGCATCGCATCGGCGGACTGGAAAAGGAAGACGTGACCGGAAACGTCAGCTACGATCCCGCCAATCACGAACACATGATCCGCACGCGCGCTCAAAAGATCGCCAATATCGCAAATGATATTCCGGAGTTGTCGGTCGTGGGACCGGCCGAGGGCGACGTACTCGTTCTCGGTTGGGGTGGAACCTACGGCTCCATCGTGACGGCTTGCCAACGGGCGCAGCGTAAAGGCTTGAAGGTAGCCCACGCCCACTTGCGCTACCTCAACCCCATGCCGCGCAACACCGGCGAGGTTCTCAAACGCTACCGCAAGGTGTTGATCCCAGAGTTGAACGGCGGACAACTGCGCATGCTGATCCGCGCGACGCATCTCATCGACGCCATCGGACTCAACAAGATCCAAGGCAAACCGTTCCTGGTCGGCGAAATCGAGGCGAAAATCGCAGAAGTGCTGAAGTACTAAGTTCTGAGTTCTGAGGTTCTATAGTGCTGAGTTCTGGGTCTTTGTTCTTTCACTCAGCGCTCGGAACTTCTTGAGTCTCTCGATCGAAAGGTAACGCAAATGTCTACCCTGACGGCTTTACATACACTTTCACCCAAAGAGTTGGCCAGCGATCAAGAGATTCGCTGGTGTCCCGGTTGCGGCGATTACTCGATCCTGGCGCAGATGAAGAAAGCGTTGGCCGGTCTCGACATTCCGCGCGAGAAATTCGTCTTCATCTCCGGCATCGGTTGCTCCAGCCGCTTCCCGTACTACATGAACACCTATGGTTTTCACACCATTCACGGCCGCGCTCCAGCCATCGCCACCGGAGTAAAATTGGCTCGACCCGACCTCAGCGTCTGGGTCATCACCGGCGACGGCGACGGACTGTCCATCGGCGGCAATCATCTCATCCACGCCATCCGCCGCAACATGGACCTCAAGATCATCTTGTTCAACAACGAGATCTACGGTCTGACAAAGGGGCAATACTCGCCGACCTCGCGCATCGGCACGCGAACCAAGTCGAGCCCGCTCGGCTCGATCGACACGCCGTTGCGACCGATATCCTTGGCTCTGGGCGCGGATGCCACCTTCGTCGCCCGCACCATCGATATCGACATTCATCACCTGACCGAAACGCTGAAGCGCGCCGCCGCCCACAAAGGCACGGCGTTCGTCGAAGTCTATCAGAACTGCAAGATTTTCAACGACGGCGTCTTCGAGTATGCCACCGATAAAAGCGTCAAGGCCGACCATGTGCTACCATTGCAACACGGACGCCCACTCGTGTTTGGGAAGGACCAAAACAAAGGGATTCGCCTGCACGGATTAAATCCGGAAGTCGTCGATCTGGGCAACGGCATCGCCAAAGACGATCTTCTCGTCCACGACGAAAAGGCCGACGAGCCGAGCTTGGCGTATCTGCTGAGCCGTATGGTTCATCCCGAATTTCCCGAGTGCATCGGCGTCTTCCGAGCCGTCGAACGACCAACCTACGAACACGTTCTGAACCATCAGATGGAGGAGACAATCGCCTCTCGCGGCGCGGGTAAACTCGAAGACTTGTTCGCCAGCGATGAAACATGGATTGTGGAGTGAAAAAAGAGTAGTCGGTAGCCAGTAGCGACGAGCCATCAGTCGTTGAAACGGACTACCGACTACTGACTGCTATGAATTGTCCTCATTGTGCTTACGATAACCTGCCGGGGAGCGAACAGTGCGGTCACTGTCTCGCCGATCTGACGCAACTCGATCGCCCCGTGGCGCAAGATCGGGTCGAGCGCAGTTTGATGGAAGATACGGTGCGCGATTTGCACCCATCCCCGGCGATCACCCTACCGCCGACAGCGTCCGTCCAACAAGCCCTCGACCTGATGTTGCAACACCAAATCGGGGCGATTCCGATCGTTGACGGCGGCGCGCTTGTGGGGATTCTCACCGAGCGCGATCTGCTGACGAGCGCGAGCGATCCGAGCGTTGCGTCCACGCCGCTGCCCGTGGGCGACCTGATGACGCCGAATCCGGCGACGGTGCGCGCGGGCGATTCGCTGGCCTTCGCACTCCATCAAATGGACGTTGGCGGCTACCGACATCTCCCGGTCTTGGAAAACGGCCAATTGCTCGGCATCATCTCCGTGCGCGATATGCTGCGTCGTATCATGCGCGTGTGCAAAACGCGCGGGTGGTGAGAACAAGCGAAGATCACAAACCATCGATTCGAACTCGCGTTTGGAATCGCGAAAGCGGGATAAGCTGCGAGAGAATTCGCGTATCCTGGATGCGTCTTATTGAAGGCCCGCAGGACTTCGCCGTCCAAGTACGAAGTGAAAACGGCTACGGAACTGCCTCGGAAGAGGAGATGGAGGCGAACGGGGGGCGGACTATTTCGCCGTGGGAACTCTCGTCGTTTGGGATGTCGATCTCCGTATCTGTATCTCGTCGTGTCCCAGTTTCTTTTGCAATCTAATCGGCCAGTCCCAGGCATTGGCTTCCTTGTCGTCTTTCACATGGAGGCGGACCTTGCGCGGAAGGGCCAACGCCACCGCCTGCGGCGCATCGAGGACGCGCAACACGTTGAGAAAAATCGGTCCCTGCCGATGGGACGCGGGCAGCTGCCACAAATCCAGACGTGCCACCTCCGGCTCGAACAAGGTGGCATAAAGAGCGATGCCGGCCATATCGTTTTTGCCTTGCAACCAACGCGGTACGCCCTTGAGTTCCGGCACCCCGCGCAGACAAGCCAGCGCTCGCCGGGCGTCCCATACGCGCTGGCCGTCGAGCGTTTGGCCGAGTAGAGCGAAGCGACGGCGTATTTGTTGTCCGCAGGGCTTGCCGTCGAATCGGCTGACCTCGGACCAGCGAGTCGGCCCGATGCCGCGCGGCGTTATGGCAGCGAACGCCCACTTTCGCGTTTCCAGCGACTTGCGATTTTCGGCGAACCGCACTTCGTCGCGCTTGGGCGCGTCCGTGGTTTGCAGCGCCTCCTGGAACGCGGAACCGAGATCGGCGACCCATTCCTTCCACCCCGCTTCATCGAGGACATTGACGATAACGATTTTAGGTTTGTCTCCATTGTCCGCCGTCATCAGCCACAGGCGCAGTTCGACCTGCTCCTCACTGACGAAATCGTAAGCCCGCAGCCGAATGCCATCGCGTTTGACATCTTGTGCGAGGCGGGCGTTCAGTGCCGGGGGCCGATCCGGCCAGTTACGGAAGACGCGGCTACGCAGCTCTTGCATTAGCTCCGGCGCGCGCCCTTTCCACCACTCTCGGGCCACCTCCGCGGATTGCGGTTGTTCGATCTTCGCGGCCTGAACGAACGATTCGTGGATTGCGGCGTTCATCGCGTCGGCGGGCGGGCGGTCGAACACCTTCAGTTGTTGCGGCATCAGCTTCGCCGGTTCGTCGTCGCGGACTTCGCCGAGATCGTTTTTCAACCAACGATTCATCCACCGAAAGGCACCGACGCGCAGTTCCGGAGTGTCCTTGTGCGGCCCCTTCGTTTCGAGCAGCTGGAAGCGATCGGCCGCACCGTATAGCTCGTAGATTTTCCGCGTCTTATCGGCGAGGCGTCGATACCCCGCTACGGGGAAAATATCGTCCGCGTCGCTGTTGCCCAACAGCACCGGACGAGGGGCGCACAATGCCGCCACATGGCCAAAATCCCAGCGATAGGTGTTCACCGGATACATGCAATCGCAGTGCCCGGAAATCACGCCGTCGCGCAGACGGGGCACGACGCCTTCGAGAACGTGACATTGCAGATCGGTGATGCCCGCCACGGGCACAATACACTGCACGCGATCGTCTGCCGCCGCCACCCACCACGATGTCGCTCCACCGCCGCTCCGTCCCGTGATGCCGAGTTTTTTGGCATCCACCTCCTTGCGTGTCTGTAAGTAGTCGAGACCGCGCATGGCGTTCCAGCACTCGACCCCCGCCGGGGTATAGCCTAGCGCCTGCCACCACCACATCCCTCGGCTATAGGTTCCGTGATGCTCGCCCGGCACCTCGCCCAACTCCAGGGTATCGAGAATCAAACAAACGTATCCGTGTTCGGCAAACCACGCTCCATGACGCTGATAGTAGACCTTGCTGCCGTAGGACACTTTGTCGAGGACGACATTGGCGTGTCCGCAAACGTACACCACGGCCGGGGCGGGCAGTTTGGCTCGTTTGGGAACATACAAATTGGCCGTGACGTACAGCCCAGGACGCGATTGAAAGTGCAGCTTCTCGACGGTAAACAAATCCGTCTCAACCTTGCCGGTGACTGTGGCATGAAGATCGGTGCGCGGCGGCAATGGCCACAGTCCGATCGAATCGAGAAACTGTTGGCGATATTCCGGACGCTTTTTCTCCCATTCGGCGCGCGTTTGGAACTCTGCAAGATCGGCTTCGGCGATGCGCTTCACCTGCGAGCGGAAATAGCCGTCGAGCAGACGGTCGCCGCGATCGGTCGCCGAGGCGGGCGTTGCTTCGCCTCGCAGCGACGGAACGAGAAATAGAAGCGGAAGGAACAGCAAGCAGCATCGAGGAGACATAGAGACGACTCCAAGAAAAATCGGTAGGCAGGCTTCCATCAGATTGTAGAGGCGAGAGGAGTTGCGTCCAAGTCCGCGTTTGCGAGTGGAGAGGCCGACGGCGATCCGCTCGCCGGCAAGAACTTGACGTCGGCGTCTCTGCTCCAGCGCGGCATCGCCCATATAATTGTGGCACGCGGCGATTGGCCTTCCCCCACGAGTACATCCCATGAACCTTCATTACCTTATCCGCGACACCTCGTCCATCTTCAGCCCCGCACTGCTGTTTTACAAAGATCTCATTCGAGCCAACCTTGCGCGGGCAATCGAGGTGGCCGGCGATCCGCTGCGCCTGTGCCTCCACGCGAAGACGCATAAAACTCCGGAGATCATCCGCATGGCCCTGGACGTTGGGATTCGCAAGCACAAGTGCGCCACCATTGCCGAGGCGGAGATGCTCGCTCGCTGCGGTGTCGTGGACGTTTTGATCGCCTATCCTCTCGTCGGTCCCAATTGCGGCCGTCTCGTGCAGTTAATGCGCGCCTTCCCCGCTTGTCGATTTTCGGTTCTCGCCGATCATCCCATAGGAATCTCCGCCCTGTCGCAGACGCTTGACGCCGAGGGACTGCAGGGAGATGTTTTGCTCGACATCGACGTGGGCCAACATCGCACGGGCATCGCTCCTGGCGGCGAAGCCATCGAACGGTACGAGCAGATTCATCGTTCGCCGGGTCTACGCGCCGGAGGGTTGCACGTTTACGACGGCCACAATCATCAAGAGAGTTTTGTCGAACGGCAATGCGCAGTGCAAACGCAGTTGCAGCCCGCTCTCAAATTGCGCGAAGCGCTGATGCAGAAAGGCTTGCCCGTACCGCGATTCGTCGCGGGAGGAACGCCGACCTTCCCGATCCACGCTCGCCTCGAAGTGCCCGGCCTCGAATGCTCGCCCGGCACGCTCGTTCTACACGACGACGGCTACGGCAGCCGTTTTCCCGATCTGGCTGGATTCACTCCCGCCGCGCTGCTGTTGACGCGGGTCGTCAGCCGACCGACGCCGACGCGAGTAACTCTCGATCTGGGTTACAAAGCGGTCTCGGCCGATCCCCCCGCGGGTAAACGCTGTCTCCTGCTCGACGTTCCGGAGTATCGAGCCGTGGCCCAGAACGAGGAGCATCTTGTCGTCGAAACCCCCGCCGCCGACCGCTATCGCCCCGGCGACACAATCTTCGCCATACCGACCCACATTTGCCCCACGGTGGCCCTCCATCAACAGGCATACGTCATCGAAAAAGGCGAGGTGGCCGACAAGTGGCTCATCGCGGCGCGCGATCGCATCTTGACGGTCTAACCAGCCCGGAGCGCCTGCGGCGGGAACCCACAAACCCAGAGATTAGCGCGGCATTCTGCACCGCGATCTGAAACCGGCAAATCTCCTGCTTTCGGTTAGCCGCGACACGGAGCGGAGCGCGGGTTTCGCGCTCCGCTGCGCGTCGCGGCTAACCGGACGAATCGCCGGAAACGTTATGGGCGCGGCTCGGCGAGGAAGCCGAGAAGGGTGAGCCAAAACCGTTCGTAATACTCGCGGCGATGTTGGCGCAGTCGCCAGACTTCGCCGGAGCCGAGGTAAACCACCCTACCCTTCTTGGCGTCTCCAATTACGAGAAACGGCTGGTCCTTGCCATCTTTCAGGCGCGCTTTGTCGTCGTCGAGCGCAGCCAATACGACGCCGGCGGGCTTGACGCTTGCCGCCGGATAATAGCTATAAAAACCATTCCGAGTCTCGCCGGGGGGGGGCTGGTCGAAGAAGTCGCGCCAGCCTGCCGTTCTCTCGTTGACTTTGCCGTTCAGTCGGAGAAAAGGATAAACAACCTCGGTTTGAGGGAAAATAAGACGGCGCGGCTTGCTGGTGTCGATGTCCTTGTCGAGAAGTCGGGGATCGCCAAGGACGACGGGAAGGAGATCGAGTAGCGGATCGAGTTTGCGATCCGCGTCCTTACGAACGAGTTGGCGCGCGTTGACTGGACCTGGGATTGAGATAAGTCCGCCGCCCTTTTCGCACACCCAATTGTGGAGGGATTTGTGCGCTTCGCCGGAAAGGAGCGTCCAATCCGGATCGAAGGCCACGATGGCGTCGTAGGCATCGAGCTTGGCGGGGAATGTATTGAGTAAGCGTTCCGGTGGGACATCCTGATCCACGCCGGGGCGACGCTTCTCTCGGCCCGGTGGCGGTTGCAAGAGGATCGACAGCGCAACGTGTTTCCGTTCGCTCTCTTTGACCAGGAGCGAACGAAGGAATTGATACTCGCGCGTCGGCGAACCGGCGAACAACAGGACGCGAACGAAGCGAGGCTCGCGCTCTTTTTGCGGAGCCGGGGCGGAAACAGCGAAGACGGTGAAGGTTAGGGAGAATCCAAGAGACAGGACGCAACGAACCATAAGTGCCTCCATTGGCCGATGAACCGTCGAACGAAGGACGCGAAGTCGGTCTCCGAGGCAGACGCCCCCCTCTCCCTTAGGTACAGGGAGAGGGGAGCAGATGCAGAGCTACTCACTGCCTCCCTCGCCGGTACCCACACCGGCCGCGGCGAGGGCCATCTCGGTCTTATTTAGAAAAATGTCCTCCCATGGCGCGACCTTCGCTTCGGTGCCGGACGAATCGTCTCGAACGATCGCGTCATTCTCCGCGTTGGACGAATCGTCGAACGCAACAGCGTTGGGACTCTCGTTGACTGGTTCGGCTAAGCTATTCGCCAACTCCTCAATCGACGAGCCGGGCAGCCCCACGCTGCTCAGCCGCATCGACGTACTCTCCCCCACCCACCCAGTCGCGCCGAAGACGTTGCTGTTCTGGATGGGGACGAGACTCGATGCGGTGGGCGCGAAAGCGGTTCCGGTCGTGGTCGGGGCGGGCGAGGCCGACGCGGTAAAGCTGAAGGAGACGAAACCATTGGCCGCGCCGCCGATTGTTGGAAGCGAGACGACCGGCACGGCAGGCGTGCCGGCCGATGCGGGTGGTGCTGCGCCGGGTGGAACGCCCACTTGCACGGAACCCGGCGGGAAGCTGAGGGTGCCGGACCCCGCGTACAATCCGCCGCCCGCCCGCCCGCCGGCGGACATGGCGAAGTAGCTGCCCGATGAGCGCGAAAAACTACTGGAACGAGAAGAGCCACTGGAACTGGTTCCGAGGCTGAGACCACCGTACCCCGAACCCTGAATCGTGGGAAGCAGCCCGATCGGGATGGTGGACTTGGCCAAGAACGGGACGAGTGTATTGGCGATAGGCGATCCCAAGCCGGTGGCAATGTCGTAGCCGGTTCCCGCCGAGTATCCGTTCGAGCCGGTTGTGATGTCGTGGAAGAGCTTGCTGTAGTTGCCGTTGCTCAACGAGTTGTACAACGTTGTTTGCACTTCGTTGGTGTCGAGCGCCTTTCCGCCTTGGGCAATGCGTTGCTGATCGGCCAATGCGATAATCGATGCCCACTGCGGGGAGCCAGCGCTGGTGCCGCCTACTTCGGTCCAGCCGCCGCTCAGTCCGTAAGCCGGACTGGGGGTGCTGTCGTAGACGGCGTATCCGGTGTTGGGGTCGGCGTTGTAGGCCACATCGGGCGTCATGCGCGAGTACGAGTAGGCTCCGGTAGAGGGGTTGTAGACGTTGGGGAAGCCGTAGGTATTGTTAATCGAGGCCTGATTGGATTGATACGACGGCTCGCCTTCGTAGGCCGCCGCACCCCCGCCGCTGCCGGACCAAGCCGATTCGCTCCCGTAGACGGCTCCTCCCGACGAGGTGGACGTGGTGGACAGCGTCGTTCCTCCCACGGCCAGCACATACGGAGACGTTGCCGGATAAATGGGACCGTTATAGGCTCCATTGTCTCCCGATGCGGCGACGAACACCACGCCGGGGTTGGTGCTTGGGGGGATGAAATACGAATCGTAGCTGCTTTCGGTGCTGAATTCGTTTTGTCCCCAGCTCATGGAGACGGCGACTACCCCCTTTTGAGACGCGGCGTACTGCACGGCGGTGAGAAGACTGCCGGAACCGGATAGATTCTGGTTGCCCGCCTCGACGAGGAGAATGTTGGCCTGCGGAGCGATGGCATGCGCCCATTCCACGTCCAGCGAGGTTTCAAGCGCCCAACCGCCGGTAGAGTCTTGACTCAGACTGGAAGCCGAACCCCCGTTGTACGAGACGACCTTCAACGTCGGTCCGTTGGTGGTGTTGAACGCTTGCAGGTTGAATTGGGTGTTAAACTGCTTCACGTCGCTGACGATGTTCGGATCGTAGTAGGCGTCCACGATAGCGATCGTCTCGCCGGCTCCGGTGATGCTTACCCCGTTGACCTGCGGAATGGAATTGAAGCCGTAGGCTTGCTGGATCTGCTGGGGCGTGTAGCCGGACACGGCGGGGCCGGTCATCGGCGCGGTCTGCGGCACCACCGCCAACATCGGCTCCACCACGCCGTTGGCCGACAGTAACGCGCGCGTCTCCAATTCCTCCAGTTCGAGCAGCGTGCGCCGCTCTGGACGCTTCTGCTTCTCGACGACATAGGGCGAAAACCATTTCTTGAGATTGCGCGGCAATCTCATGCCCGTACCCTCGAACACGGTACAATCCTCCAAAAGTGGCGACGAATAGGATGAGGAGAGGAATGGGCGGACTTTACCCGAATGGAGCTATTTTGATAACTTGGTAAAGTCAAGTAAAGGAAATAATGATGAAAATGTTATTTTTTTCTCAACTCGTCAGCTGGCATCTCGTGAGAGCGAGGGGCTTTTTCAAGGCGGGGATATTCGTCGCATGCCTGTCGGGATTCGGCTGTTCGTCGAAACCGTCGCCCGAGCCGTTGTGGATAGGCCATCTCGTGCCGTTTGAAGGCGCGAACCGCACGGTTGGCCAGCACGCGCGGCAAGGCATCGAAGTGGCCGTCGCCGAGGCGCGAGGCAACGAACAGGCGATGTCGGGGCGCGCGTGTGCTTTCCTGCACGTCGATAGTGGAGAAGAATCCAAGACGATGCGTGCGGAGACGGTGCGGCTGCTAACCGTGAATCGAGTCGTCGCCTTCCTGGCCGGGTTCGACGCCGCTTTGACGGAAACCTTGGTGCGCGAGAGCCGATCCTACGGCGCGCCGGTTGTCGTACCCGGCGAATGGCCTGACCCTTCGGACAGCGACATCGTCTTTCCTCTGGGAATTCCGCCGTCCACGCGGGGTAGATTGCTGGCGCGCCATGCCGCAAACAATTTGAAACTCCTTCGGGCTGCCGTGTTGACCGATAGCCGTCGTCCCATCGCTTCCGCCGTGGCCAGCGCTTTTCTCAAAACCTGGCCGCGCGACTCCGGTCGAGCCGCCGAGGAATGGACCTTCACCACCGCCGACGAACGCGACGAACGCCTTGGCCGCATTCTGGCCTCCCATCCCTCGGTCGTCGTGTTGGCTTGTTCCGCAGCCGATTTTCGTCTGCTCCGTCCGCGACTGGCCGAAGTGCTGCCGAAA
This sequence comes from Planctomycetota bacterium, assembly GCA_021807595.1. Taxonomy (GTDB): domain Bacteria; phylum Planctomycetota; class Planctomycetia; order Gemmatales; family Gemmataceae; genus JAJPHU01. Next base: position 104,598 of record JAKBCS010000002.1, read on the forward strand.
ATCCCTCTTCTCTACGCGGGGGAAGACGAAGGCATCGGCGCTCTCCAAGCCGAGCTGGAAATGCGCTCCGAGGTGTATCTCGCCACCGCCTACTGCGCCGAAGGGTTAACGGAGGCCGGCCGGGCCTTTGCCAAGCGCTACGAGGAGCGCTTCCACGAGTCGCCCGATCTTTTCGCCGCCCAGAGCCACGATGCCGCACGCCTGCTTCTCGAAGCGCTCCAACAGACCGCCCCTCCGACCCGAGACGCCCTCGGCAAGCAACTCGCCCAACTGGAATCTTTCGAGAGCGTGACGGGGCCGATCCATTGGAAAGACCGTCGACCTCGACGTCGCGTATTTTTGGTATCGCTCCGCGACAATAAGCCCAAACTTATCTCCACCCTGGAGCCGGAAGAGAATTAGCCCGAATAACTCTCCGCAGAGTTCGCAAAGAGCGCAGGGAATACCAAGAGTGAACTCTACAAGCGATAATCGTGTTGTGAATCTCCTCGTCTCCTCGTTCCCACTCAGAAGCGTAGGAACGAGACAGACGAGAGAGCAGGTGGGTCTCGCTCCGCTTCGACCCACCCTACGGAACTCGCCGTCGCCTGGAAGGAAGGTTGCGAGGAAAGGATGGTTAGTACGCCTTTCTGCCGTTGAATCCGCCCATGCCTTTGCCGGCGAATCCACCGCCCATCATCATGCCGCCCATGCCCATGCCGCCCATGCCCATACCACCCATGCCGCCCATGCCCATCATACCGCCCATGCCCATGCCGCCCATGCCCATCATGCCGCCGCCCATACCCATCATGCCGCCGCCCATACCCATCATGCCTCGCATGCCCATCATGCCGCCGCTCATGCCCATCATGCCGCCGCTCATGCCCATCATTCCCATCATGCCGCCACTCATGCCCATCATTCCCATCATGCCGCCGCTCATGCCCATCATTCCGCCACTCATTCCCATCATGCCGCCACCGGAACTGGCCATCATGATCTGCTGCTGGGCCATCGACACGGCCTGCATGAACATGGGATTGGGCAGCTGTGGAGCGATGCTGGCTCGCTGCGCCCGAATGGGGGCCGGTCGAGATAAGACCACGACCGTGGTTGCGAGCGCGAGAACATAGGAGAGATTGAGAAAGCGTTGGACAGAAAACATGACGAAACCCTCTTGTAAGGAGAGAAGCGAAATAGTATGCAGTCGTTCCGCCGTCGCGTACCGAGTGACCTCCGCTCGATCCCTGAGCCAATCCCTTCGGCAACGGTTTTTAATCGCTAATACCGAGAGATTGCTTCCGTCGTTTGGGTTGTTTGGTTCGCCCGAATATCGGGAGAAGGTTTGGAATGTTGGAGGGGATAGATCCTCCAAAAACTCCTAACAATCATGTTAAGTATGGCATCGCGAGAAAAAGCCGTCAAGCAGGAAAATCGGAATCTTGCGAAGAATTAAGAAATGACTCGATCGGGCATACAGACCTCCGAGGGAAGAGATCTCTCCCCTCGGAGAGGAAAGCGAAGCGGGCGAGTAAGAGCTACATCACAGAGCCTTTTTGCCGTTGAATCCACCCATGCCCTTGCCGGCAAATCCACCGCCCATCATCATGCCGCCCATGCCCATTCCACCCATGCCCATACCACCCATGCCCATACCGCCCATGCCCATCATGCCACCGCCCATGCCCATCATGCCGCCGCCCATGCCCATCATGCCACCGCGCATGCCCATCATGCCGCCCCCCATGCCCATCATACCGCCGCTCATGCCCATCATGCCGCCGCCCATACCCATCATGCCTCGCATGCCCATCATGCCGCCGCTCATGCCCATCATGCCGCCGCTCATGCCCATCATTCCCATCATGCCGCCGCTCATGCCCATCATTCCCATCATGCCGCCGCTCATGCCCATCATTCCGCCACTCATTCCCATCATGCCGCCACCGGAACTGGCCATCATGATCTGCTGCTGGGCCATC
>JAKBCS010000060.1:0-25706 GCA_021807595.1 Planctomycetota bacterium
GGCCAACGTGCGAATGCCGAAAAGATTCGGATCGATCTCGACGAGATTCGCGGTCGAGTGGCAAATGTCCTACTGTTTGCGTAGATACTGCCCGTGGTTCGGCGTCGGCCACGCTCGACGATATACATCCTTACGCGATCCGTTTAGAGTTATACTCGACGGCGCTCACATCGGGATACAAAGGGTGATCGCCGATGCCGATGGGCGTTTCCAAAAGCACACCTTCTTCGACGCGGGCGCGCACAGTGCGCGGAAGAATACCCTGAAGCGCGTCGCGCGAATAGATGATGAGCGAGGCATGAACGTCGCGCCAATGCGCTTCGAGGTAGGGGGCCATTCCAGGAAAAGGGCTTGGCATCGTTCGTGGCTCCAAATGTTCTCCGCGCGTTCGTCCCATTGCGACGAACACTACTACAATGCCAGAAGTGACGATGGGGTCGCAAGAGCGAACGCATCGACCCACCGAGACACTCGAAAGGAAATTCACCGTGAAATACACCCTCCTTGGCCGTACCGGCGTCAGCGTGTCGCGTCTGTGTTTGGGTTGCATGAGCTACGGCGATCCTACCTGGCGCTCGTGGGTTCTGGACGAGACGGCTTCGCGCCCCTTCTTCCGGCGCGCCGTTGAAGCGGGCATCAACTTTTTCGACACCGCCGATATTTACTCGCTCGGCGTCAGCGAGGAAGTGACCGGCCGCGCGCTGCGGGAATACGCCAAACTGGAAGAGTGCGTCGTCGCCACCAAGGTTTTCAACCCCATGTCGGATCGCCCCAACATGAGTGGCCTCTCGCGCAAGCACATCGTCCAAGGCTGCGAAGCGAGCCTCCGCCGACTCGGCATGGAGACCATCGATCTCTATCAGATTCATCGTTACGATCCCCATACCCCGCTTGAGGAAATGCTGTCGGCTCTCGATCTTCTCGTGCGTCAGGGGAAAGTGCGCTATCTCGGCGCGAGTTCGATGGCGGCATGGAAGTTCGCTCAAGCGCTCGGCGCATCGGAACGGCACGGCTGGGCGCGGTTCGTAACCATGCAGAACCACTACAACCTGCTGTACCGTGAAGAAGAGCGCGAGATGATTCCGTTGTGCCAAGCGGAGGGCGTGGCCTCGATCCCGTGGTCGCCGCTGGCGCGCGGTCTGCTCGCCGGCACGCGCACTTCGCCGACCGACAAGGAATCGACGCGCCGAGCCGAGAGCGACGATTTCGCCCGCAAACTCTACGATCAGCCGAGCGACCCGGACGTTATCGACGCGGTGCGAAGAGTGGCTCGGGACCGGGGCGTCTCGCCGGCTCAAATCGCCTTGGCATGGATGCTTTCTAAACCGGCCGTCGCCGCTCCCATTATTGGAGCAACCAAGCTCGCACACCTGGAAGACGCGCTTGCCGCTCTCGATTTGACCCTGAACGCCGAGGAAATCGTCCGGCTGGAAGCCCCCTACCGTCCCCACCCAGTGCGAGGCCACTAAGAGTGCAGAGCTACTCCCCTCTCCCCTGTACTCAGGGGAGAGGGGAGATACCGAGGGTAGCGCAGCGCGGCTAACGGTAGAGCGCCCATCCCAGACGAGAGCCGTACAGATGCTATTAGCTCCCTACGCATGGCCCTGCTCGAGTTGCCGCATCTGTAACAATTGATCCGACTCTCACAGCGCCTGGTACATAAAGCGGGGGCAAGCCAGGTGTTCGGTTGAGGGTGGTTTGGAGAAGTTGCTGGCGGTTTTGCCGCACGACGCTTCCAGTTAAGCCACCCGAGCGGAAAGGCGTTCGATTAGCTCGGCTTGCCAATTAATCAAGTCCACGACATCGAGTGGCAGCGTGGCCCAGGTGTCGGGTGATAGGGTGGGTGGAGCGTCCATGTTAGGGAGAATGCTATTCCAAAACGCAGCTGTCGGCTGTACAGCCCGTGAACGGCTACCCGGCGGCCATACGCTCTTCGAGAATTTCCAGAAGCAGACGGACGCGGAGTTGTGAGGGGATTTTGCGGCGCGACAAAGGGGGCAATTCCTTGGGTGTCCTGGGCAAAAGGGCGAGCGGGAGTCTCTCGGGGAATAAGAAATTGAGGATTAAGACTAAACCCAGGTGGAGGGAATGTCAAGGGATTGCCCCAAGAAAAAATCGCCGAGCGTTGTAGTCGCGACGAAGGAGGCATCGCGACGGACGCTGGAAATCAAACCCTCGCGCCGCGCTGATTTCCTTGACGCGATTGCCTAACATAAGTGAGAGAGAAACCGAACTATCCGTTGTGAAAGGACGATTGGCAATGAAGCAGCGTTTGCTGACGCCTGGACCTTCTCCGGTGCCCGAAGAGACCCTCTTGGAACTGGCCAAGCCGGTGTTCTACCACCGCAGTGCGCAGTTTCGGCAGATTCTCGGCGAAGTCCTGGAAGACTTGAAGTATGTCTACTGCACGCGCAACCCGATCGTCCCGTTGACGGCCTCCGGCACGGGCGGCATGGAAGCCGCGATCGCTAATTGCCTCGCCCCCGGCAGCAAAGCCATCGTCGCAGTGGCGGGCAAGTTCGGCGAACGCTGGCGCAGCATCGCCAAGACGTTCGGCGTCGAAGTCGTCAGCGTGACCGTACCCTTCGGTCAAGCGGTGCAGCCGGAGCAGATCGAGCAGGCGTTACGGCAGCATCCGGACGCCGCTGCCGTCTGCGCTACCCTGAGCGAGACATCGACCGGCATTCGCCACGACATCCGCGCGTTCGGCGACATCGTCTCGCGCACCAACGCACTGTACATGGTCGATGGGATCAGCGGTTTGGGCGTAGCCGAATGCCGGGTGGACGATTGGCATATCGATATTTGTGTTACCGGTTCGCAGAAGGCGCTCATGCTTCCGCCTGGCTTAGCCTTCGTCTCCGTCAGCGACAAAGCCTGGCAGCGCATCGATCAAAACGCGGCTTCGCGCGTCTTCTATTTCGACCTGCGGAAGTACCGCGACAATCTCAAGAGCAACGACACTCCGTTCACTCCGGCGCACACGCTGGTCAAGGCGCTGCGCGTCAGCCTCAAGATGCTGCGGGCCGAGGGGATCGAGAACGTCTGGGCGCGCCACGCGCGCATGGCCGCCGCCTGCCGCGCCGGCGTGCAGGCGCTCGGCCTGGAGCTGTTCGCCGCGCAGCCTATCGATGGTCTTACCGTCGTTAAAACGCCGGAGGGGATCGACGGCGTGGCCCTGGTGAGCAAACTGGAGAAGCAATACGGCATCCGTATCGCCGGCGGCCAAGATCCGCTCAAGGGCAAGATCTTCCGCATCGCGCACATGGGCTACATCGATCAGTTCGATGTGCTGGCGGCGTTGTCGGCGCTGGAAATGGTGTTGATGGAGATGGGTTATTCGTTAGAGCCGGGCACGAGCCTGGCTGCGGCGCAAAAGGTGTTGGCGCAGCAAGTGCGGACGCCACAGACGGTGTAAGTGCGCGCATCGATTGTGGTGGTTTTTTTTCGTTAGCCCAGCCCTTTAGGGCTGGGGATGGGGCACTATGCGATAGATTTGGGGCTTTTGCCCCTTGGCCTTATTCCGTAGGCACAGCGGAGAGCCTAAAGGCGCAACCATCTCTCTACTACCCACAACCCCAGCCCTAAAGGGCTGGGCTAACGAAAAAACAAACCAGAAATCAGCCGTTGGGTGGCGGCCTCACACCTCCCGAGGGATGAGAGAATCATGGCGAGGAAGCTAACGGAAGTCCGACCGCGTTTCAGCCGGATCGACTTTTTCCGTCTGCGCGGCGACGATTTTTTTGAAGCACTGTATCGCTGTCTGGACCATGACGGAGGGGAAAAGAAGCAATACAGGAAGCGTTGGGCCAAACTCAATCCTCACCAACAGGGTGTGTATGCCTTTTGGTGTTTCTTGGGCGACGTACTCAACGGCGGCTTGGTACAGTATTTCTACAACCATACCCATGTTATGGTTTCGGCTCTCCACCAACTTCTTGAAGACTCTGGCAACGCTCCGTTGGCGGAATTGCTGGCGGAAGCCACCAAGATTTATTGTATGCACCACAAGGAATTTGATGTAGCTAATCCGTTTGGAGCGGACGGTCTTTTCGCTCACATGACGGAATTGACGAAGCTCGACCATCCCGTGGAACGGAAACTCGGCCGCACTTGCAAGCAACTGGAACAATGGCTGCGGGCCAATATCTCTCTCGTGGTTGTCGGCGATGGGGGCGAGCCGATTGACCCGACGTTCAACGGCGACATCGAGACACGCCACCCGAACGGAAAGGTCTTCGAGCAGGCCACGGTTCGCCGTAGTAAGCTGACCGGGGCGTACCGCCGTTATGGCGACGACGGCACTCTTGAATACACCTGCTTCTACAAAGGAGGTAAAGTCTCCGCCGATTATTGGCCCAACGGTCAACTCAAGCTCAAAAAGACGAAACGCGGCAAAATCACCGTTATCGAATGGTACTATCCCTCTGGTAACATTCACAAGCGATTCGTGACCGATAAGTCCGGTGACGCGATAGAACCCGTCCGACGGTGGCATGAAAACGGCCAACTGGCGGAAGAAATCCACATCGAGGACGGGAAGAAGCACGGCCCGTGGTTGAAATTCTTCGACGACGGCTCTCCTCACCTTCAAGCCGAACACCGCAAGGGCGAGACGCTGGTCGTCAAGAACGCATGGGACGATCAACGACGACAGACGGTGAAGAATGGTCGGGGCACGTTCTTCGAGGACGGACGCCGAATTGACGTCTCTTACAATTTGTTCTTCGAGCCGAGTTGGACCGATGAACAGGAGCTACACAAGGGTATTCCTCACGGGAACTGTACGACCTGGCACGACGGAATTTTGTGGTCCAGACAGGAATATGCCAACGGGAAGCTTCACGGAGTCCGGATTCACTACTATGACAACGGCCGCGTGAGATCTCGGAGGACCTACCGCCATGGCAAAGAGATAAAGAACGAGGAGTTTCCCAAGTTCGACGATCCCCGGCCTGTCGTGCTGCTCCGCGTTGAGGCGAATGACAAACTGTACGCAGCCTGGGGCGATCCCCTTCTCGACGTGTATCCGACCGCGCGCGATCTGGAACAGGTGCAGGCGCAGCTTGAGGTTCCCCCTTTTCTCCACGAAGTATTTGAGCGGAACCTGTCTGGCGCGCTGACGGAGGAATATGACAACCTCAATACCTTCGACGACTACATCGCTTACCATGTGATGGTAACGGAAGAGGGGTATGTGGATAGCGTGGAATTCTCAGGCGCAAGCGCCTATTCGGGGAGTGCGATCAACATCTATCCCCCGATCATTCGAGAGTTGCGATTCGAGCCTGGGTGGAAACAGGGCCGAAAGATACGCTGCCGAGTCGTCGTATGGGTGCATCATACTTTCGCTGAAACCGAGCATTAACCATTTAAAATAGTGAGAAGCTCCATGCCTCGCGTACTGATTAGCGACAAATTACCCTCCGCCGGTCTGGACCTGTTGCGCCAAGCCGGACTCGAAATCGACGACCGCCAGAAGCTCAAGGGGGCGGAACTGCAAGAGGCGATTCGCGCCGCGGATGGAATGATCGTGCGGAGTGATACTCGGGTCACGGCCGCTGAGTTGGAGAATCCGGGAAAGTTGCGCGTCATCGTTCGCGCCGGCGTCGGTGTGGACAACATCGACGTGGCGGCGGCGACGCGCAAGGGCATCGTCGTGATGAACACGCCGGGAGGCAACACCGTCAGCACGGCCGAACACACCATCACGTTGTTGATGTCGTTGGCCCGCCACACGCCCGCCGCCGACGCCAGCATGCGACAGGGCAAATGGGAGCGAAGCAAATTCGTCGGGACGCAGTTGGCCGGACGAACCCTGGGCGTGGTCGGTCTAGGACGCATTGGCCGCGAGGTGGCTCGACGCGCCGCCGGAATGGACATGAAGATCGTCGGCTTCGATCCCTTCCTCGCTTCCGCCGGGGCTACACAAATGGGCATCGAGACGGTTTCCGATCTCGATCACCTGCTGCCGCGCGTCGATTTTCTCACTGTGCATACGCCGTTGACCGACGAGACGCGCGATCTCCTCGACGTGCGCCGTCTCGCGCTTTTGCCCAAGGGCGCGCGCGTCCTCAACTGCGCGCGCGGTGGCATCATCAACGAAGAAGCATTGGTCGAAGCGTTGCGCTCGGGGCATCTCGGCGGCGCGGCGCTCGATGTGTTCGTTCAAGAGCCATTGCCTACCGATCATCCGCTGTTATCGCTGTCCAACGTCGTTCTCACCCCTCATCTGGGCGCTTCGACCGTGGAAGCTCAGTTGTCGGTGGCCACCGAGGCGGCACAGTTGATCGTCGATTATCTCTTGCGCGGCGTCATCGGCTTCGCCGTCAACATGGCCGCCGTGGACAAGACCGAATTGGCCGAGCTGCGGCTGTACGTCGATCTGGCGCGACGTCTCGGACTTTTGCACGCGCAAATGGCGCAAGGAGCCATTCAGAAAGCCGTTTTGACCTATCGCGGCGAGGCGGCTCGGCGTTCCACCAAACTTATCACTGCCGCGTTCGCCGCCGGACTTTTGGAAACGCACCTCGATCAGAACGTCAACATCGTCAATGCTCCGCTATTGGCCGCCGAACGCGGCATCGAGATCGTCGAACAAACGTCGTCGCAACAGGGCGATTTCAGCACGTTGCTGCGCGTCGATTTGACGACTGAGAAACGGACGTATTGCATCGCTGGCACGCTGTTCGGCAATCAATTCCTGCGTCTGGTGCAGTTGGGCCAGCATCATCTCGATGCGTTCATGGACGGTGTGATGCTGTTGTTCGCTCATCGAGACGTGCCGGGTTTGATCGGTTTCATCGGCACCATATTCGGCAAGCATCGGGTGAACATCGCGCAGATGACGGTGGGTCGGCAGCAACCGGGAGGCGAAGCGATCGCCGTGCTGAACCTCGACAATTTGCCGCCGGAGGAGGCGCTCAAGGAAGTTCGCGCGCATCCACAAATCAGCAGTTTGCACGTCGTCAAACTCCCTCCGGCGGGAGAGATGCCCCCCTGGTTTGGATGAAAGACCAAACGAGTAGCCGCCCTGACGATGATGCGGCGGATCGTCCCAACGCTACGGGCGGTACGATTTCACGGTTCGAGCAATTGCTCTCGCCCTCGTTTGGTTGAGAATTGCGGACTCGTGACAATCGCCTCGACCAAGCTGCCGAACGCATATCCGTCCGCTTTTAGCCGCGTGCGCATCGCCGAGAGCGTTTTCTTATCCGAAGGCACGATGCCCCGACCAAGAGCATAAGAGAGCAATTTCCTACATAAGTTGTCGATGAAATGCTCCTGTCGTCGGCCGCGCACATAGGCGCGCAGACCGGATAGCCCGTCGCGCTTCTGGCCGTCGGGGAAGGTTGCTTCGGTCTGGACCGTATGTCCGCCCAGATCCTTGTCGCGCAATTCGCCGATGGGACCGTAGTTCTCGAACACCAGACCCACCGAATCGAAACGGCGATGGCAAGCGGCACAACTCTTGTCCGCGCGGTGGCGGGCGAGCATCTCGGATAGCGTCCGATCGCCGAGCTTCGCCTCGTCCTTCGGCAATTCGGGCACGTTCGGTGGCGGAGGTGGAATCGTTTCGCCCAACAATCGGCGGACGACCCAGTAGCCGCGCTTGACGGGGCTGGTGCGAAGACCCGGCGCGTTCTTGGTGAGAAAGACGGCCATCGGCAGCACACCGCCGCGCCGATAGCGTCCCGCGCCTTCGAGATGAATCCAATCGTCTCCTGTGGGAATCTCTTTTGTTCCATAATGGCGGGCCAACGCTCGATTGACGAAGGTATCGTCGCCATACAGCAAGTCCATTACGGAGCGATCGTGCTGAGCCACATCCATCAGATAGCGAATCGGCTCCTCGAACATGGCTTGCCGCAACTCGTTGGTGAAAGTCGGAAAGCGCGCGCGATCGACGCCGTTGTGTTCCTCGAAGCGGCGGAAATCGAGCCAGTTGCCGCCGAACTCGGTTGCCAGGCCGCGTACTTTGGGATCGCGCAACATGCGTCGAACCTGTGCCGTCAACACTTCGGTTGCGTGTAAATCACCGGCGCGCGCGTGGTCCAACAGTTCCGCATCTGGCATCGACGACCACAGGAAGTAGCTCAAACGGCTGGCTAATTCGTAGTCGGACAGCGGGCGAGCATCCCGACCCGAGGGTACAAGATCGAAACGATAGCAAAAGTGCGGCGACAACAACACGCTCGCCAATGCGTCGCGCACGGCATCCTCGTGTCCCAGTTCGTCTTGCTCGCGAAGTCTTCGGTAAAACGCCAACAAATCGTCTCGTTCGGCGGCGGTCAGCGGCCGGCGATAGGCTCGCTCGGCGAAGGCCAACAGCGCTTTGAGATGGCTCGGCTCAGCGGCTCGCCGCGCGCGTTCGACAGTGCGAATTTCGGAGGCGATGTTGGTAAAGTACGATGAAATCGCCCGGACGGAATCGTCCCGCGCTCCCTGCTTCCGCGCTTTGGCAAGGTAGGACGATGCCAAGCGCTCGATTTTTTCCGGCCTCACCGCGTCCTTGTCTTCGGAGCGCGCGAAGTCGAACTCGGCGTCGCCCAGGAAGCGCGGCGGCTCGGCCCTCTCGAAGAAGATGAAATCCTTGTACTGCCGTTGGGGGGCTTGGGCGATGAAATTCAACTCGAACCACAGCGCATCCAACTCGCGCCGCTGGGTTTGGTCGAGAATCCATTCGCACAACGGCCCGTCGTCGCGGAAGTAGCCTTGCATCAGATGGAAACCTGCCGTCAGCGGGCGTCCCTTGCCGGCACCCTTGGGATCGGAATAGAGGCCGCGATCCGAAACGACGAAGGCATCGGGGAATACCGCACAAAACAGCTCCAGTCCCGCCCTCAGCCGCCCTTCATCGACGGCATCGGTTTGTCCGACGGCGAGCAGCTTGGACAAGGCGGCATCCGTAGCACTCAGATCTCCGGCGAGATCGCGCATGTCGGATAATGGCTCTCCCGAATAGATGCCATGAAGTCGCGCCGATTGTCGATTGTGCCAGAGTACGAGCGGCTGGCTGCCGTTCGAGATACCGTTGACGTGCAATCGGTTCACTTTGGGTTTGAGCCGACGGCGCATGCGGCCGACCAACTCGCTCAGCCGCCGGCATCCGTCGCGCGCCGCGTCCGCGCGTTCGGGCTTGGGCAAGTCGTTCCATGCCGAGCGGACCACGGCTAGTGGTCCGACCGCCTCGCCCTCCGTTAACGCCTTCCACACGGCGACCAGGTATCTCCCGCTTAAGCCCGCCTCGACGGCGATTCCGTCCAAGCTCATCTCCGGCCGACCGAGCGATCCGCGATGGCGATATTTCCAGGCGACATGAAAGTAGTCCGCCAAATCGACTGTATGGCGAGCATAAAAGTCCACGATGCGTTGCACGCAATACTTGTCTCGGTCGGTGTCGGCGACGACGGGATGAGGCGCGAAGTCAAAGCCATCCGGCTTCAGGACGACGCGATCGGCAACCGACCGAGCCGCTCCCAGGTATTTCTTCAGCAGCGCCGGAGACACGGTCAGCGACTCACCCGAATTGTCGAAACCGGCTTCGTTGGCGGGATCGACCGGAAATTCGCGCGTCGGTCGCATATCCACCCCCGTGAGATCGCGGATGGTGTAATCGTACTCGGCGTTGCTTAGACGGCGCGCGAGAACCGGACCCGGATCGTCTCCGCTGTTCCGCGCTTGGTATTCTTGTACGTCGCGCAGCCAGGCAATCACGAGGGTGCGCTCGACCTGCGACGGCTGATGAGCCGCGTCTTCCGGAGGCATCTCGTGAGACTGCAAGCGATCCAAAACCGGCGACCACGGACCCGCTTTCCCGTTCACGATGTCTCGTGCCGCTGGGCGAGTTAGATCGAGATCCGATTTCGGCTCCTCCGCGCCGTGGCACTCCGCACAGTAGCGCTCGACGAAAGGCTTCACCTCGAACACAAACCGGCTTTCGAGCTGGTTTTCTGGAGTGGATGGCCCGTCCTCCATCGACGGCACGGCTCCCGACTTGGGACGCAGCGCATACCATCCCCCCAAACTTGCGAGAATCAGGGCCGCGACGATGGCGACAAACGGTTTTCTCCAGGGAACGAACATGAAACCTCGCGGCCTTGGGGACTTCGCCGCCTCGTTAAGTCACGCGCACAACGACCACCGTGGCATTGTCGGTCGCGCCTTGCAGATTGGCGAGATTGACCAGTCGCCGCGCGACGGTCTCGGCGGAGTATCCCTCGCCGCGCAGCATTTGTTCCAAGTCGGCGTTGGTGACGTGATTGGACAACCCGTCGGAGCAGACGATAACCCAATCGCCTGCTTTCAGTTTGCTGCCGTACACTCCCGGTTCGACATCCGGCTGCCCGCCGACCGCTTGCTGTAATTCGTTGCGTCGCGGATGGGTCTCGGCTTCCTCTTCCGTCAGGGTTCCCAACTCGACCAAGCGATTGACGAGGGTTTGATCGCGGGTAATCTGGATCAAACGTCCTTCGTGCAGATGGTACGTTCGGCTGTCGCCAACGTGGCCGACGACGAGGTTGCGTCCATCGATGTAGACGGCTTCGGCGGTACATCCCATGCCGCGCCGCTTCGAGCCGGGAGCTCGCGACGCCGTGTAGATCTGCTTATTCGCTTCCTTCAACGCCGCTCGCAAGGTCTTCTTCATCTCCTCGACATCAATCGGCGGCGGGGCGTGGCCCTGCGTGTCGTCCTTGGGCGGCGCGGCGGTCGGACTAAGAAAGTCTCTGGGGAACGAGGACGCGCCGGACAGTGGAGCGAAAGGCTTCAATTGCACGAGATATTGCCGCATGATTTGAATGGCCATCGCGGCGGCCACTTCACCGGCCTCATAGCCGCCCATACCGTCGCACAGAAGCAGCAGCGCGGATTCGCTGAGATCGTCTTGGCGCGATTCGCAGGCGTGGAGCAGGGCAAAGGCGTCCTCGTTGCCGGTGCGCACCATGCCCGTTGTCGTCCAGGCGGCGATCTCCAAGCGGACGTTGTCGAGGGTGCGGCCCACGGTGCGCAGCGTGCGGATCAGCTCGACAAGCCCGGTCGCATCTTCTCTCGACGCTTCATCGCTGGGGAATCGTCCTTCGACATCCTTGCGAAACGTCTTGCTCATCAACCGACCGAATGCCGGGTGAATGTCGGGGAATCGCGGGATGAACGGCTTGGGTGAGCCAGAACGGTCGAAGTCGATTTCGTTCACATCGCGCCCCACATGAAGGGCGTATAACATGGCTCCAAAACTGTAGAGGGCGGCGCGGGCGTCGGCCTTGCCCTCTAACATTTCCGGAGCGGTGTACAGGGTGCGACGCAGCGAAAGCTCGGCGGGCAATGGAAGCGGTAAAAGATCGCTTAGATCGTTTATTCGGACTCGACCGTCCGGCGCGACCGTCACGATCTCCGGGCGAACCCCTTCGATCGTGACGTTGGCTCGGTGCAAGCGATGGAGTAGGTCGGCGACCTCGGCGAGATAGCCGTAGCGCAGCGACGCCTCCGCATCGGGATCGTCCCAGGCATCCCACAACGACCGACCTTGGGGCGCTTCCTCCACAAGATAATCGAACTCTCCTTCGTTAAAGCGATCGAGAACGGCGGGTAAGCCGGGATGCTGCAATTCGGCGAGCAAGTTTTGCTCCCAATCGAGACTCGGCCATGCGGAAACGGATGCCGAGGACTCGCCGATGGGCGTGGCGGCCGGAAGGATGTCGTCGAACATCGGCAGCACTTCGCCGTCGCCTTCCTCCAGGGAAATGGCGTCGGCAACAGTCGCTTCTTCGAGGGGAGCGATGGCGGCCTCCTCGGCGACGGCCGGCTGAACGGGCGCTTGTCGGAGGATCACGATAGGCACGGCTGTCCCAGTTCCATCGCCATGGTCCAAACCGTGATAGCGCGTAACGCCGAGTCGTTCGCCAATGGCCTCGCGGATTTCATAGCGTTCTTTGAGGCGTGTGGCGGGAGGCGGCACAAGGGTCGCCGGGTTCGTCGTGGAGTGCGCGGCGGCGCGAGGTGCGAGATCGGAGGGCGAGAAGTAATAGCCGCAGTCGCCGCACGACGATTCTTCCTCCTTGCGCGGGGCTGCGCATACCGGACAGAGAATGGGCGCGGGACCACTAGGCTCCTCGACTAAAGGCGAGGGGATTTCGGGGAGCGTTTCGGGCAGCGAATCGGATTCGGCCGCGTTGCCGACCGCCAGCGATTCCTCATGTTCGTTCGGTGCCCCAGCTTCCACTGGCTCGACCGCTAGGGGATCGGCGACCGGCGTTGGAGGGGGAGGAGGCGTCACATCCCAGGTTGGCAGAACCTCTTCCGAGGCGGACACATCGTCGTTAGGTTTCATGGTTTGGACCAGACCCTTCAAGCGGGCCAAAAGGCCGCCCGCACGAGAGGTATTGGAATTGGATGGAGTGGATGCCATGCAAAATCGTCCGTATGCCGGTAGTCCGTAGCCTTGTCGTCCGTAACCGACGAATCCTCAAGGCGAAAGAGCGACTTCGCCTCCGAGTTAGAGCCTATCCGCAATGCCCCCCTCACCCCAACCCCTCTCCTCCGAAGTACAGGGGAGAGGGACTTCTCGGATCGCCCGTTAGCGAAGCCGATTGCCGCAGTGGATGCAACAGCGACTGCCCATGCGATTGGTTTTGCCGCAATGATAGCAGGGCGGCGTCGGGTCGGTCATCGGTTCGGCACATTTGGAGCAGTACGGTTCGCGCACTTTGTTCACCTGTTGGCACTTCGGGCAGGGAAGCTCCAAGGTCACGCGCCGCCGTTGTAAATCGCCCTTGATCTCGCGCGCCGAGAAGTAGCGCTCGTTGACATCCTCCGAGAGGTTGATCTTGATCAATTCGTAAAACCAGCGCCGATCGTTGGGGATCGAGCCGTTCGGATCGTTCAGCTGGGATTCGAGTTCGCGCGCGGTATAGAAACCTTCCGGTGCTTTGCCGGTGACCAAATGATACATCGTCCCCGCCAAGGCGAATAAATCGCTGCGCGGCTCCGGTTTGCCGACGATTTGTTCGGGAGGCGCGTAACCTTCGGTGTAAACGCGCGTCTTGGCCGCCATTTTCTCCTTGACCGTACGTCCGAGGTCGCGGGCCGTCCCGAAGTCGATCATCTTGATCGAGCGATGATCTTCCAACAGCATGATGTTGTCCGGTTTCAAATCGCGGTGTACTAGGGGCGGAGCTTGCGTGTGCATGTGCTGCAACACGTCGCAAATGTTCTGGCTCCATTCGATGACTTGATCCAGCGTGAACGGCTTGTTTTGGTTTCCTTCCATCAGTTTGAGGAGATCCTGTCCGCGAATGAATTCGAGAACCAGATGCGCGCTCTGCCCTTGCTCGATCAGATCGTAGACGCGGGGGACGATGGGAATGCTTTCCAACGAGCGGAGAATCTCGGCCTCGCGGCGGAAGAAGTTCAAGCGAATGGCGAACTCTTGCGGATCGGCGCAGATCATGTCCTTGATGGCGACGGGGCGATTGCCGGTTTTGGTATCGGTGGCCAAATAGACGGCTCCAAAACCGCCCATCGCTAAAAGCCGTTCGATCTTGTAACGCCCGTGAAGGATGGTTCCTGGAGCGGTCGGCAGCACCGTTCCACAGCGCTGACAGTTGCGTTCGCCGGGCGGGTTGGCGACGCCGCAGGCGGGATTGGGGCACAGGTTCGGCGCGCCTTCCATCTCGGCGGCGCTGGTCTCCGGTTGAAGGAGGTAACCGCAGTCCATGCAGGCGATAGCGCCCGCGAGCAGAGGGGCTTTGCAGGCCGGGCACTCGGTCGGCGTCGAAGGAACCGGAGCGGTTTTGGCTCCGCCGCCGTCCACGGTCGGAGAGGAGGGCGGACGCGCGGCAGGCGCGGGCGGAGCGGCGGGACGAGTGGCCACAGCTGCGGCACTCCCCCCCGTGCCGGCGGCGCTGGCGGCAGCCCCCGGAGAAGCCCCTCCACCCACCGTGAAAGCATTGCGACAACTCGGACAACGAAACTGCTTGCCGGCCGAGTTGTCGGCCAGTTGCATCGGTTTTTGGCAGTGCGGACATCGGATCACTAACGGCATGGGGGTCATCCTACCTCGGTTAGCCACGACCGGCAGCAGAACGTGGGAGCAATCGCGCGCTGAGCCGCGCGTCGGGGCCAACCTTTAGGTGCGTTTCTGTCTCTCGCCGAACTCAAGAACGCTGTTCCCAACTCGAATCACATCGCCGGATTTTAAGGGCGTCGGCGCGCCGATGCGTTGCTCGTTCAAAAACGTACCGCCCGGCGTATCGGCATCGGCGAGCAGATAGCGATTATCCTTCAACAGAATGCGCGCGTGCGTGCGCTCGATGGTATTATCGCCGAATAAACCCAAATCGCAACTCTCGGCTCGGCCAATTGTCGTTTCGTTCTTCGAAAGCATCAATTCGCGTCCGACGCGGAACCCTCGCGTGACCTTGAGCCAAGCCTCCTTGAGGAAGACCTGCGCCAAGCCGATCATCAGTCCGATACACAGGCCGAGGACGACGAGGCCGATGGCCAAGTCGGTGCGCGGGATCTTGTCGTTGGGGAACATGAACCCGAATAGCAAGCCGCCGAGCAAACCGCCAATACAGCCACCAATACAGCCGTTGAGCGTCTTCTTGAACGGCAAGTGCAACTCCTCGGCCTTCTTCACGGCGCGTACCACGTCGAACACGCCCACCGAGGCACCGATGCAAATGCCAACGAGGATCCAACCGAAGACCAAAGGAGCGTGCATCATCGAATTGAGAACCTGACCGACCAATCCGCCGAACGAACCGCCGACCAAACCGACGCCCAGGCATATCGCCAATCGCATCCAGCGCTGCGACCCCTTGGCATTCAATAAGGCGTCGGCAAATCCCACGGCCCCCGCAACCAAGAAGCCGAGAACGGCGGCGATTAGCGCGGCGCGGAGATACGCGCTGTCCAGCCGGCGAATGCCCAAACCCTGGGCGAATCCCCAACTCAGAAAAGCGGCCCAGCCGCCGAGCAACGCGCAGTAGTAGATGAACAACTTGAACGACATCCGCCGCTCCCCAGTTCCCGTAGTCGTTAACCGAAGATACTCATTGCCTTGACGACCACCTTCTTCGGGTTGGCTTTCGCCTTGCCCTTGCTTGCCTCCAACTCGTATTCGCCGGTGCCGCTGCTATGCAAACGCCAGAACACGAGCGTGCGCGCTCCGCTCTCATCGACGACCTTTTCTTCCGATTCGCCTTGGGCCAATCGTAGGCCGTTGGGCACGATCAGTTTCACCTTGTCGCCTTTGTTGGCGTTCCAGACGTAAGCCGTCACCACGAAGTCGGAGTCCGGCAGCACCGACGCCGGCACGCTGAGCGCCAGCGTATCACTGCCCCCCACGTCCAGCGATCCGAGGCCATAGGTGAAGGCGACGTGGCGCGTGTCCTTGGGGTTCATAATCTCGTAAGGCCAATACATGATCACGCACGAATCCGGCTTCTCTTTTTTGTCTCCGCTCTTGTCGGGTTTCATCGAGACCGGCTTGATGTCCCATCCGGCGGTGTGGCCGGGGAAACGGCAGATCAATAAGCGGTCCATCTCATCGAGTTTGATGCCGGGCAACTTCAGACGCAATCCCATCCGCGCCACCGTGCCGGGGTTTTTGGGGTCGTTGGGATTCTCGATGACTTCGATGTAATCGGGAATACTTTTGGCGGAGAGATCGGCCTTCGTATCGACGAACCCCTTTTTGCCCGGGATGGTGAACGGCACGCCGTCGTTGCCGCCGATGAACGTATCGATCATCGCTCGGATGCCGATTTTGTGCTTCCCCTCGTCGTTGTTGCGGATGGTGTAATACACCAATACCGTGTCTAAGTATCCCGATTCTCCAGGAACGATCTCGACGAGTTGTGTCACTTCGACCTTTTCGCTGGTAAACTCCATCGTCGAAGTCCAGCCCTTGCGATTGGGTATCGGCTTTTGCTTCCACGACCCTCTGGGGCCGCCCCAGCGGTTGTTGTCCTTGCGATCGCCGAACTTGTACTCGAAATTGTCGATGTTGATGACGGTGTTGTTGCTTTTACCGTGGTCGTCGAACGTCAGTCGTTTGTACTTATCGTTGTTTTCAGGATCGCGTTCCTTGGTCAGTTCCACGCCGAACCGTTCGGTGTCGCCATCGAAGCGAACCGCGATGAGAGGATCGGGATCTTTGACGTGATAGCGAAGCGCCTCAAAGGGATTGCCTCCGGCGTGGATATCGTCGTCTCGATTGCCGGCTTCGGGAGGCTGGGGCATCAGCCGGTCGGCGACCACGGCGGTCAGCAGAGCGAGCAGCAACAAGGCCGCGGGCAACAGATGGATCCAGGACGGCAGCGCTTCTGACGAACGGCTTCGGCGTTTGTCGCTCGAAGTCTTCACAAGGCTTGGTGCGACGATTGCCGAAGCCTCGGCCGGTGTCGCCGCTCCGAACACAAGGGCACCGCCGACTTGCAGCGTCACCGGCACGATGAACCGCTGATTGCCGTTGGACTGAACGATCAATTTGGCGTTGAGCGTCTCGCCTTCTTTGTGGGGAACCGAGGGCACGGAGAGGTTGATGGTGGCGGTTCGGCCATTGAGCTTCGCGCGGCCTACCTCCAGCCAAGGCTGATTGCTGGAAGCATGGGCGTAGACCGGCCTTTTCTCCTGGCTTTTCACCTCGATCGCATAGCTCAGTTGTTCGCCGGGTGTGCCGATCAGATCGATACGGCTGGCATTGATCTCCACTTTGGGGGGAGGGGTCAGACCCAAGGCTTCAAAAAACTGCTGTACCGCGCCCAGACCGGAAGCCGCCGGCCCTTGCACGGGATAAGTCCAACCATTTGATTTATACCAATCCGCGACTGCGCCGGTTTCAAACAGCGCGGCGGCCTCCCTGGCGTTGGCCTTGGCCTTTTCAGCGACCTGACGCGGACTTTTGGCACCGGCCAACACACCGGAGGGAAACGGTATGACCGGCACTTGAGCGCGAACGACCACGATAAACGAGCCGCCGTTCGATTCGATTTCGAGATGGCCTTCGAGCGGCTTGTCGTTGGCGCGTAGTTTCGCGGTTCGGATGTGCAGAGGCAACTTCCACTCGTGTTGGAAGTGAAAGTGCTTCTGATTTCCGGCGGCGTCTCCCAGAGCCAACCACGGCGCATCGACGCTGGTGATGGTCCCCGAAATCAGACGCATTCCCTGATTTTCCAGGTGCAGGTCGAAAGAGCGCTTTCCGCCAATCTCGACGACGCCGAGATTGATTTCCTGAGTCTCCAGGCTCAGACGCGGCTCGCCGAGAACCTCGGTGGGTAGCTTTTCGAGGAGTTGATGCAATCCGAGATCGGCATTGGGAAATTTGGCCGATTCCCCAGCGGCGCGGGCAAGATCGACTCTTCCGAGACCACCGAGGAATTTTTCGAGAAAGCCCTCCTGAAGTAGCTCGCGAGCGGCATTCCACTCTTCTTGACAGGCCAAAGCTAACTCATCGAAGTTTCGGCATTGCCTTCCCGTGGGAAACACGAAGGGGTGGCCAAAGGTTTGCGCGCCGACGGCGACTGGTCCGCCGTTTCTGGTGTGCCCGCCGAGAACGAAGCCATCGAAATAGCAGTATACGGCGTCGCTAGGATTGGCCCGCGAACATTTACTACACGTTTGCACCATTAGCGTCATCCGATGCACCGGGTCCGGAGGGCGGGTCGGGCACGGATTTCCTGACGTAGTCGAGAAATCCCTTATCCTTCAATTATAGACACGCGAGGGCTGGACGATCGATCGCTCGGCTCCCGCCCCGACAAAGACGAGACGAGAACCGAGCGAAACGCTCTCATACGATCAACTTCATCTGCACGTTTCCAATCTGAACGATATCGTTCACGGCCAGCGCACGCTTCTGCCCCGGGTAGATGCGCGTGCGGTTGACGAAGGTACCGTTGGAACTGTTGAGATCTTCTAGCAACAATTCGTTGTTCTCGAAGCTGATGCAGGCGTGTTGGCGCGAACACCAAATGCGATCGGGCGGCTCTTGCTCTTCGAGATCGATGTCCACCGGTTTTTCGTCGGCGCGGCCGATAAAATTCAGTCCTTCATAAATGGGATATTCGACGTTGCGCTTCTGACCGCGCAGTACGACCAAGCGCGGCTGAGCGCCAGCCGGCAACTCTGCGGCGACCGAAGCGGGTACCGGCACGCCCACTGGAGGCGGAGGAGGAGGGACAGGATGCGCTTCGGCAACCGGATGCGCCTCGGCCACGGGATGCGCTTCGGCAACCGGATGCGCCTCGGCCACGGGGTGCGCTTCGGCAACCGGATGCGCCTCGGCCACGGGGTGCGCTTCGGCAACCGGATGCGCCTCGACCAACTCCATCGCGGCGAACGGTTCGGAGGAAGCGAACGGAATCGTCTCCACGGCGGCCAACGGGATCGCCTCAATCGGCTCGGCCGGCAAGGGTTCCGCCGTGGGGATCGCCTCTACCGGAGCGTGGACCGCCGGCGCGGCCACGCTGCCCAAGTCCGATTTGCACTGTTCGCAGAATAACGCGCCATCTTCGTTGTCGAAGTGGCAGAAGGGACACTTTACCATGTTGGAAACCTCAACGGATTTTGAGAGTATTCAATGACATCGATTCCAGGGAGAGCGGAGGCGTCAATCCATCGAGTTTCACCTTGCTCGCAAAGCTCCTCTCCACCGCTCGTTCAAGCAAATCAGGACGCCGGCGTTTCCTCGACGGCGCGCGTCATGTCGTCCATAGCTAATTGCGTCTTCTTGGAGACACGTCCTCCGGTATTCAACTCCGACAGCACCTGTTTGGCCAACATCGTTTTCTTGGCGGCGCGCGGACCCATCAACTCGCCCTTTTTCTCGATGTTTTGCGCCACGCGCTGAGCTTCCTGCTGATTGTTGGTAGCTATCGCCTGTTGCAGATTCTTGTTCAACTCGAAAATCTGCACTTCGTCGATGTGCCGGGCGACTTCGGCGTTCACATAACCCTGTTGTGCCGAGTACGTCACTTCCAACGGATACGCTCCCGTCGCTTCGCGCTTACCGGTGCCCGGATCGAAGGTGATCTCAATGTCGGCGATGCGAAACTTTCCGTCGGGACGCTTCGGCAAACTGAGATCGAGGATATAGCGAGTCGGTTTGTCTCGTTCAAGAGTTCCCAGCTGCGCGACCAAGTGCCGATCCTCGACTTCCGTGGTCGGCAACTCCTTGATTTCCGGCACGACCATGCGCACTCGTTTGATCTTGATGTCTTTCATGGCCCGCAGGTGCATTTCGACGTGGAGAAAACCGGCGGAGGCCAGCGCCTCGAACTGCTGGGCGAAGACGCGCTCGGCAGCGGTTGCGTCGTTGACATCGATGTAACCCCATTCGCCCTGCGCCAGTTTGGCCAGATCCTTGATGAGGCTCTGATTCCATTCGGTGCCGACGCCGATGACGTTGAAACGGATTTTCTTTTGCCCGGCCTGTTCGGCCAATCGACGGCAATCGTGTTCGCCGGAGGTTTCGCCATCGGTCAATACCACCAGCTGCGTCAGCTTGCCCGCGCCGGCATGCTGCTCGACTTCCCCCATGCCCAGACTAATGCCCTGATCCATCGCCGTGCCGCCCGGATCGACATCGAACATATCGACTTTGTTGATTACGTCTTCGATCTTGGCTTTCTCGGTGATGCTTGTGGGGGGCAAGACGACTTGAGCGTTGTGTGCGAAAGCGACGATGGAAATGGTGTCTTCGGGGCGAAGTCTGTTGATGGCGGCGATGGCCGCGTCTTGGATGCGTTTGAGACGGCTGATACCCGTGCCGTCTTCTTCGTACATCGAGCCACTGACATCGAGAACCAGTGCCAAATTCAGGGCGAGCGGCTGGCTGGCTCCCGCGCCGGACGGAATGAGCTTAATCAGCGCGTAGCTGGCCGCAGACTCGCCCGGCACGGCGATACTGCTGCGGTACATCATGCGCTCGATGTGGATCTTGACTTGCGTGGATGGTGACGTCATAAGAGTAATGCCCTGGAACCTTTGGGGAGTATCTGTTCTTCCGTCTTCGCGCGTCGAGTTGTCGCCGGGCGAAAGTCTCGAGGGCGAGACCCTCCACCGGTTGCACAACGAACAAGACAACCACCGAAGATCCATTCCGGGGCAGACGGGAGATAACAACCATTATTAACATACCATAGCGTGGGCGGCAACAGGCGCGAGGCTGCTTTTTACGTTTCGGAGAACCCATGCCCCCTACCCATTGTCGCTATTACCCCTTTAGTAGTAAAAAAGCGGCCGCGCGTTCCAATCCGCACCGTCGTAGCATCGAAGCAAACGGTCCCGCGATCGCACCCAAGAGGCGCAAGCCCCGCTGTCCCAATCCCGACAACAAGAAGCCCGCTCCGCCGCCGAGCAGCGCCCAACAGATGGAAGCTAATACAATCCACGCCAACATCCACAGACTCGGGGCGGCGGCGAACTTGGCGGCTTCAATCGAATGCGTCAGCAGCGCACCGGGCAGAGAGTCGAACACCAGAAGCAGACAGCCGAGCGTTCCCGCGCACACCATGCCTGCGAAGGCACCGGCCACCGCGCCGCAAAAAATATCGGTCGCTCGCCCGCCCCGACGCCACGCCATCCCCGCGCCGACAAACACGCCAAGCCACCACGTCGCCAAGATGAACAGCTTGAGAAAGTGATTTTCGGTCCCCGTCGTATAGATCCAGGGCGCGATGATCTTCGTTTGACCCCAGCCGCGCGCGAACAGATCCGCCGGACCCGTCAACAACAATCGAAGCATGAACGCCAACAGCGCGCCGACGAAGAACGGACGCAGCAAGCGGCGGGTGAACGGCTCGTGCGGCCGATGACAATTCACCTGGACGCGCACGGTCAGTTTCTGCCCCGCGTTCGCCGTGATCTGCACCGTCCCAACGTGCAAACCACCGGCGTCCATTAAGGTCGAATCGACCTCAAAGGCGATCTGCGTCTGTTGCGGCCCGCTGACCACCGGCGTCGTCACGCGCAGCCAAGGCTTGTCGCTATCGGCTTGGGCGTAGATCCATTTTTTGGAATTGGTGCGCAGCGTCACCTTGGCCTGCAAGAGGTCCGGAGGCGTGCAGTCGAAGCGAAACTCCTTATCGGACAGCTGCAAAGGCGGAGGTTTGGAAAGCCCCATGCACTCGAAAAACTGTTGAACGGCGGCCACGCCCCGCGCCGTTGTCCCGGACACCGGATACGCCCAGCCGTTGATCTTGAACCACTGGGCGATCTCGCCGTTTTCCAACAGGGGCACGGCCTGTTTGGGATTGGTGCGCATCCGCTCGGCGAGTTGCCGCGGACTGGTGGCCCCCTGAAACGGCGCGTGGGCAAACGGCGCAGCGGTCACGTCGAGGCGGACGGCAACCTCGGCGATGCCGCCGTTGGTGATGACCGTCAACTTTCCGCTGTACGTTTGCGGTGCGGTCAAACCTCGCGCATCGACGTGCAACTGGACTTGTTGCGACTTCGCCGTTTTGACGCCGCACTCCGCCGGGTTGTCGCCTTCGACAATCTTGAGCCATTGCCCTCCTTCGCCGACCGTGACTTTGCCTTGCAGAAGTCCCTTGCCCTGGTTCAGAATCGTCAGCGGGATGTTCCGCTGTTCGCCGGGGCGCACGTTGCCGAGCATCATGCGGCGCGGATTCAAGTCGAGGCGCGGTCCTTGCGCCTGGCTGGCCGGCAGTTGGCCGAGGAAGGCGTGCAAACCAATATCGAGATCGGACTGCTTCTGATTCTCTTGCGCCGTGCGCGCGAGATCGTGTCGGCCCAGTTGGGCAAAGTAGCGACTAAATTCGCCCTCGTGGAGCAATCGACGCGCATCTTCCCATTCGTACTGGCAGCCTTGCACGAAGTCGTCGAATGTCTTGCACCGTCGTCCCGAGGGAAAGACGAAATCTTGCGGCAGCTGACCGGGCGCGGAAACGCCCGCGACACCTTGGCGCAGCACGATCCCGTCGAAATGACAGTAGACCGCATCGAGCGGATTGGCACGCTGACATCGCGGGCATACTTGCACGGATCAATGCCTTTCGCCTGCGCCGATCGGTGGAAGGAATCGAGCGTCGTATGACTTTTCGCTTAAACCCCGCTGAGTCGAGAAGAACGCGACTCACTCTACCGTTTATTTTTCCGTTTTCTCTCGAGCGCCGCGCGCGCCTGAAAGCGCAGAACGACGTTGCCGAGCTGAATGCGGTCGCCATCGTGTAGCTCGCACAGCTGCAAGACCGGCCGATCATTGACGCGCGTCCACTCGGAAGGCGCGTCGTGGTTCAACAGCAAGTAACTCTGTCCCTCGCGTTGTATGACGGCATGTTTCTTCTCGACCTTCATATCGCGGAATAGGGCGATGTCGGAATGCTCGTCTCGGCCCAGTGAGTTATCCATCTTGTCCAACGGATACTCGCGCCCTTCTTGCCATCCCCGCATTACCTTGACTGACGCCGGTTGAAACACGCTTTGCACCAAGGCCGATAACGAGCCGATGCAAGCGCCGAGAATGATCAATCCCAGCGCTCCCCACAACGAGGCGCGATCGCTGACAACATTCGCTTTCTCCAAAGCTAACCCAAACAGCATTCCGCCGACGAAACCGCCAATGGCTCCGCCGAGCGTGCCGTAGCTGAACTTGCCAAGCGAGCGGGCGGCAACCCCCTCGCTGAACCCGACCGTGATGCCGAGGAACATCCAGCCCAATCCGCGGGCGAACATGGCTCCGAAGAGATGGAGGACCGGCGATCCCCGGTGGGAGGCGATCCAATCGACGAGCGCATAGTTCACCCATTCGCCGAGGAAAATCCCGCCCGCGCCGCCGACGAATCCCAAGAGGACGCCGTAGGCTGCCAGACGGACGAATCGCAGCAGCGATCGGTCGCGGATCGCCTCGACGCTGACGACAAAATAGCCGATGGACGCCCCGATGAACGCCCCGCCCATCAGCAGTTGGCTCGTGAACTGATCGCTGGCAGCGCTTTTATTGCCGAACACGCCGAACAACATCCAGCCGAGCAAGCCGCCCAGCGCGCCGAAAACGGCATTGAAGTAAATTCGGCTGAGCAGCGCCATGTTCTTCGATTCCTCGACCGTCCGAAAGTCTCTGATATGGTTTGTAATGGGGAAAGGACGCAATTGCAACGGTCAAATTGTTCGTTGTGGCCTCTCCGAGTCCGCAAAGAGGAGCAGGATTCCGCTTGAAGGAGGGAGAGCGTCGATGAGACGACGTAATACCTATGGGGTTGCCGCGGCAACCTCGGCCGCCGTCGCGGTCGTTGGCTTGCTCTGGTCGTTGTGGCCGCGCATTGAGCCGCCGACCTACGACGGCAAGGCGTTGCGCTGGGGGGGCGATGCCGGAGGAGGCGCTCCGTACATTCTCGAACACGGTCCCAACCGAGCGCCGAGCGGCTTCGAAGGCGAGTTAGCCGCCGACCTCGCCGCGCGCCTTGGAATACCCGCTCGTTTCGTCCAAAAGGATTGGGACATGCTGCCTTCCGATTTGGCGCGAGGCGACATTGATGTCCTCCTGAACGGATACGAATGGTCGCCGCAACGCGAACGCAAGATGGCCTCGACACTGCCGTATTACATCTATCGCTTGCAGCTGATTGTCGCTCCCGGCTCCTCGATGCGCGATTGGGACGATCTGCGCCGCGCCCGCTCCGGCCGGCAGCTGAAAGTCGGCGTCCTCAGCGATTCGGCCGCTCATCTCTATTTGAAAAAAAACTACGCTCCCAGCGAACTGACAATCGTCGCACTCTCGGTCGAAGGCAGCACCGGGTTGATGAGCATGGTCCGCAACGGGACGCTCGACGCCACCGTACAAGATAACCTTGCCGCGATCTACTACATCCAACAAGGGCACGGATTCGCCGATCTTCGCATCGTGGGACCATCCATCGAACCCGGGTATTTCGTACTCTACGTTCGTCCCAACGACGGCGAACTACGACTCCATCTGAACGAGGCGCTCCGCGCGGCCTTGCGCGACGGCACATTGCGCCGCATCTACGCCAAATACGGTCTGTGGAACGCCGACCAAGACGGGTTGCCCCAAGCGATGGAGGATTGGCCGCCGCCGATGCCGGAGTCGGAGCAGACGTTCGCCGATTTCCTCGTCCTGTTGGTGCGCGCCGCGGGAGTCACGATTCTGCTCGCATGCGGAGCGATGCCGTTGGCCATGCTCCTCGGCTTGTTCGTCGCCTTGGGTCGGTTTTATGGCCCGCGTGGGCTGAGTTGGATACTGACGGTCTACGTCGAGTTGCTGCGCGGTACACCGGTGTTGATGCAACTTTTCGTCATCTATTATCTGTTACCGGCTATCGGCGTGAAAATGGAGGCGTTCTGGGCTGGGATGCTCGGTCTGGCGATCAACTACTCGGCCTACGAGGCGGAGAATTATCGCGCGGGATTGTTGGCCATCCCGCGCGGACAGATGGAAGCAGCGCTCTCGCTGGGCATGAGTCTCCCGACCGCGCTGTGGCGCATCCTCGTGCCCCAAGCCGTTCGTCTCGTCGTTCCTCCCGTGACGAACGATTTCATCTCGCTGTTCAAGGACACGTCGGTTTGCAGCGTCATCGCTGTCGTCGAACTGACGAGTAGCTATCGCAGTTTGATGGTCAATTATCCACAATATATGCTACAATTGGGATTTGTTACGGCGCTTTTATATCTGCTGATGAGCTATCCGCTGTCCCTGGCGGCTCGACGTTTGGAACGACGGCAGCGCTGAACGAAATCGGAACCCGAAGCGAGGGCGAGAGAATGTCTCTCGCCGCGCGCTTCGGGTTCCGATCTCCAACGGAATCGCTCGCAGGGGATAGGGATGCCCGTTTACTTCACCGCCTGGATGACGATCTTGGCGTCGGCTCTCGATCCGTTGACGATGTTATCGTGGAGAAGGGTGCAGTAGTATTCCTTCACCATCTCCTTAACTTCCTCGAACTTGACTTCGCGGCCGGGTTTGCGATCGGTGACCACGATGAGATGGTTGCCGAACGGCGTCTTGACCGGCTCGGTCATCTCGAAAGGCTTGGAAGTGAACGCGGCGCGCGCGAACGGTTCGACCATGAAGCCGACGCCCTGAAACCAACCCACATCGCCGCCCTTATCTTTGGACGGACACGTCGATTTATCCTTGGCTTGAGCGGCAAACGCCTCGTCCAGAAGGGTTTGACGTTTCTTTTCGCGGGTCAGATTGTCGGTGTTGGGAGGCAACTGCGCCAAACCGTCGGCCACTTGCTTGTCGATGCCCTGCTTGACGGCCTGCAACTGCGCCGCCTCCGGCATCAGAATGTGGCGCGCGCGGACCATGCTGCCGTCAAAGAGGTACTTGCGCGCTTCAAAGAGTTCTTGTAGAACCTTATCGGTCGCGCGCGCCTCGGCGAACTTGCCCCAACGGATGTCGGCGGCGATGTGTTCGCGCAACTCCTCCTCGGTCAGTTTCATCTCCTCCAGTTCCTTGGCAAACTCTTTCTTCTGCTTCTGAAGTTCCGCTTTCATCTCTTCGACGGCTTTGTCCACCTCCTTCGGCTCGACGACGATTTTCTGATCGATCAAGTACCGATCGAGCAGCATCTGATCCACGAGAAAATGGATAATCTGGGGCCGGGCCTCGGTTTGCTTGGCGGGTGGAACGCGTTGCATCGACCGCTGCACGACGGATTCCAAAATCGGATACCCGTTCACGGTGGCGGCGACCGCATCGGCCGCTGCTGCCGGAGCGG
>JAKBCS010000060.1:25806-30172 GCA_021807595.1 Planctomycetota bacterium
GCTGCCGGAGCGGTCTGCGCCGGAGGGGGCGAGACGGCGCTTTGGGGGGCCTGAGCGAAAGCCGGTAAGCAGGAAAAACTCAATCCCAAGATCGCCCAACAGGGGCGAGAAAGGATGTGCATGATTTGTCTCCTCAACAGGTAGAGAGATTGGCCGAGCAGTTCCGCGACTCGGCGTCCAAGGCGGGGGATTGTAGCGAGGGAGTGCGTCTGCGCCGAGATGAAAAAAAGTGCCGCCCGCGTTCGTAAGAAACGCGGGCGGCACGATCGAGCAATGAAAAGCCTCTCGTTCCGATGCTCCTGCGTGGGAACGAGAAGATAGCTACCAGGCTCTCAATTCGGAAAGTTCTTGAAAACCATGATCCTAAGGGAAATAGTAGCGCGTCACCACCGGGGCCGGCGCGCCGTAATAGCTGCTTACGGAACGCAGGCGGCCCAAGGGACCATAGCGATAAGTAGCCACCGGTGCGGGAGAATAATACGAAGTATAGACAGGTGCGGGAGCATAGTACGAGACCACGGGAGCGGGTGCGTAGTAAGAAACGGCCGGTGCGGGCGCGTAATACGACACCGCAGGAGCCGGTGCGTAGTACGACACCATCGGAGCGGACGTGTAGTAGCTCACCGCGGGTGCCGGATAGTAAACGAACTGTGCGTGAGCGGAGTTTGCCGTTGCCGACAGCAAAGCCAATGCCACAACGGTTGGAATCAGCCATCGAGAAATGCGTACCATGGCTCCTTCTCCTGTTGCAAGAGTTTCGCGCTGGGACCAAGCCATTCTACGCGCCTCGATACGATTCGGGTAGTCCTTACAATCCCTTCGCTCGGCGAATTGCGTCTTTCATGTCGCGGACGGCCTGCGTCATGCCGACGAGTGTGGATCGCGCCACGATGCTATGGCCGATGTTCAACTCTTCGACGCAGGAAATCGCCGCCACGGCACAGACGTTTTCGTAGTTCAAACCGTGTCCCATGTGAACGTGCAAGCCGCGCTCGCGGGCGAACTCGGCAGCTTGAATCAAAGCGTCGCGTTCGCGCTGCCGCTCCACAGGAGTGTGGGCTTCGGAATAGCGCGCCGTCTGGATTTCGACGGCCCGCACCTTGAGAACATGGGCAATTTCGATCTGCCGCGGATCGGGGTCGAGAAAGAGAGATACCTCAATTCCCGCCGCGTGTAATTGCTTGACGATGCGCTCGACGGCCTTCTCGTGGGCGACGGCGTCGAGTCCGCCTTCCGTGGTCAACTCCGCGCGTTTCTCCGGTACGAGTGTGGCTTCGTCGGGCTTCACCTCGCAGGCAAAGTCGGCGATGGCTGGGATGGCCGCCATTTCCAGATTGAGGCGATTGGTCACGACTTGCCGCAGAAGCCGCACATCGCGCTCCTGAATGTGACGGCGATCTTCGCGGAGATGCACGGTAATGCCGTCCGCCCCTCCGAGCAACGCCAGCACCGCCGCCGCAACCGGATCGGGTTCGTGCGCCCGCCGCGCTTGCCGCAGCGTGGCCACATGATCGATGTTGACGCCGAGTCGAATCACGATGGTAACTCCCCGCGGGTCTCGCCTTGTATCTCAACGAGCAGCAACGCGCAACCCGCGCATCAGAGACGTAACTGGGGCGGCAAGTCCGGCGAGGTGCGACGATAAC
Source organism: Planctomycetota bacterium (assembly GCA_021807595.1). GTDB lineage: Bacteria > Planctomycetota > Planctomycetia > Gemmatales > Gemmataceae > JAJPHU01. Next base: position 27,453 of record JAKBCS010000060.1, read on the forward strand.
GCCGCGCCTCGTGACCGAGCCATTTTATCAGTACGAAGGCCAACAGCAAATCGAACACTTTGTTGATCCACGAACCGATCACCGGAATGCTAGTTCCGGGTAACCAATAATACGAAGTCAAGATGGCGACTAAAAGGAAGAGAGGCAAGAACCGTGTGGAACGGAGCATCGGATAGCGAGGATCGACGAACATGCGCACGATGCTGCGCGCCTCGGCCCAAGTGTCCCACAACAGCCACAAGAGGCTCCCGCGCGTCGCCGACGGACTCAGGTTCGGCATCACGATCGCCGTCGGCGCGACCGACGGGGTGGCCGGGTGAAAGAGGCGGTTTCCCATGCCCACGAGGATCGCCGTCGGAGCAGGCTGTGCCGGGGGGACGGGCAATGGGTCGGCCACACGGGCTTCGGGCGGCGAGGCGGCAAGTCTCGGTTCCTCCGCGAAGCGAGATTGCAACGACTCCAACGCATTCTCTAAACGACGAACGCGCCGCTCCAAAGAGTTGGTATTCCGTGAGCCTTCCTCTGGAGCAGAATCCGCTTCGACGGTAACGGGGGGTGGAAGGAGGCCATCTGCCGGACGTAGATCCGTCCGCACGCCGGAAGCGGGCGATCCGTCGTCCTCGAGACGAGCCAGCGCGGTTTCGTCCACGTCCTCCACGCTCGCCTCCGGAGGTACGAACACAGAGAGCGAGTCCGCGTCCGCAACCGGCGCGGTGGGCGGCGGTTCGGTCGAGGCTTCACGGAGAGACACGGTTCGTTTCCTCCGGGCAACCCGTTCGGTATGCTGATTCTGCTTGCTCACGCCTGTTCCAACTCCCGCTCCGTGGGACACATTGAGGGTACGTCCAGCATATCGTGGGATCGATTCTTAGACCAGAGCGCCCAGCCCGTTGGCATCGATCTTTATCATATCTCTCGACTCTCGTTCCCACGCGGAGCGTGGCTACGAGGAGCCTGTCCACTCGACCGATACCATTTCTTACGGGCCGTTTCGATAGAGTAACGCGGAGAGCCGCATCGAGCTTGCGATTCCATAACATTTGCCCAAGAGATGATGTTTGGTTAGCCGCGACCCGAAGGGGAGCGCGTGCCGTAATCCTCTGGGGATCGCGGCCGACCGAGGAGGGAGACCGCCATGACGACGAAGCCGTTCACCAATCGCCTCAGCCGCGAATCCAGCCCCTATTTGCGTCAGCACGCCCATAACCCCGTCGATTGGTACCCCTGGGGAGCCGAGGCGCTGGAGCGCGCTCGGCAGCTCGACCGACCCATCTTCCTAAGCATCGGCTACTCGGCTTGTCACTGGTGCCATGTGATGGAACACGAGAGTTTTGAGAACGACGAGATCGCTCAATTCCTCAATGAGCAATTCGTCAGCATTAAGGTCGATCGGGAGGAACGGCCCGATCTCGATCAGATTTACATGGCATCGGTGCAAATGTTGACGGGTTCCGGCGGATGGCCCATGACGGTGTTTTTGACGCCGGAATTGAAGCCGTTCACCGGAGGAACCTATTTCCCGCCGGACGACCGCTATGGCCGGCCCGGTTTCAAGAGGTTGCTCGCTCACATCGCCGAGGTCTGGCAGACGCGCCGCGCCGAAGTCGAAGAAGCGGCGGAGCAAATCACCGGACATCTACGCGACATCGGCCGCTTGGAACTCGAAGAGGGCGCTCTCGACGACACGCCCTTGCGGTTGGCGCTGTCCGGTCTGGAACGCGCCTTCGACACGCGCCACGGAGGCTTCGGCCAAGCGCCGAAGTTTCCGCATCCCATGGATCTACGCTTACTCTTGCGCTGTTGGAAGCGATTCGACGATCCGCAGGCGCTGGACATGGTCCGCGTCTCCCTCGACCACATGGCAAGGGGCGGCATCTACGATCATCTGGGCGGCGGCTTCGCGCGCTACAGCACCGACGAACGATGGTTCGCGCCCCACTTCGAGAAAATGCTCTACGACAACGCCCTGCTCGCGCCGTGCTATCTGGAAATGTATCAGGCCACCGGCGAACTCTTTTATCGAGAAATCGCCGAGGAGACACTGAACTGGGTGCTGCGCGAAATGACCTCGCCGGAAGGTCCGTTTTACAGCACGCTCGACGCCGACAGCGAGGGCGAAGAGGGCAAGTTCTACGTCTGGACGGCAGAGGAGATCGAGCGAATTCTCGGTAAGGACGAAGCCGATCTTTTTAGTGCGGTATATGGCGTCGAGCCGGAAGGCAATTGGGAACACGGCAACAATATCCTCCACTGCGTCAAGACGTTCGCCCAGTACGCGCACCTCAACGGTACGACCGAAGCCGATCTGCGAACGCGTCTCGACGCGGCCCGCCGCAAGCTGTTCGAGGCGCGCGGGCGGCGCGTGTGGCCCGGACTGGACGACAAGGTGTTGACCTCGTGGAACGGCCTGATGATCGGCGCGCTGGCGCAAGCGGCCCGAGTGCTGGATCGCCGCGACTACGCCGACGCCGCCGTCCGCGCCGCCGACTTCCTTCTCACGCGGATGCGCTCCTCCCCCCTCTCCCCTGTACTCGGGGGAGAGGGGTCGGGGGTCGTCCATTCTTCCCTCTCCCCTGTACTCGGGGGAGAGGGGTCGGGGGTCGTCCATTCTTCCCTCTCCCCTGTACTCGGGGGAGAGGGGTCGGGGGTGAGGGGGTTGCTTTTGCGCACCTGGAGCGCCGGCAACGAACCGAAATTGAATGCCTATCTCGAAGACTATT
>JAKBCS010000204.1 GCA_021807595.1 Planctomycetota bacterium
CGAAGCATCCATTTTACTCTATTGAACCCCTGGCTCGAAGGCGAGCGAGCTGCGAAGCTCTCGATTCGATTTAATCCTCGTCGTCGTCTCTCCAATCCTCAATGTCCTTTTTTTTCGGCTGGGGATACTTTTCTCGAAACGCCCGGAACGCTTCGCTCCGCAAGATCGGGCCGAGTTCTTCGTCTTCGTAGCATTTGCGGAGTAAATAGATGCGATAACTAGCTTTTTCAATCGTGGCCATGGCGCGAGGCACGTCTCCGGCCGACGCAAGGGCGAACACTAACTCGAATCGATCGGCGTAAGGATTTTGTTTCGTCCTCTTCTCCGCCTCTCGGACGGCTTCTTGGTAGCGTTTCAGTTTGACGCAGCAGCGAATGAGGCGCGATCCCGTCCGCCACTGATAGTTTGGGCGATCGAAGACATCGTTGCGGTGTTCGGAGATCAAACGCAGCGCTCCCTCGTAGTTCTGTTCCATCCACCGGGCTTCCATTTCCCAAAAGATTAACCCGGGATCATCGGCCTTGCGTTTGCGATGTGCGTCGAGAAGCGCGCGGAGTTGTGGGGCGTCTTTTTTTTCCTTACAGAGATTGGCCAAGATATCGAGAATGCCCGGCTCGGCCTGAAACGGTTCGTAAACGGCCGCTGCCTCGCCCAACTCGACGCGCGCTCGGAACAACCCCTGGCGCGACAGCCACGGATAGCGGGGGTCTTTCTTGGCCGTCGCCTTGGCGAAATAGACCGCCGCCTCTTTCGGTCGTTGTCTCAGCAGTGCCAGCTCGCCCCGATAGGAAAGAACTCGAGCATCGTTGGCGCGCCCCTTGCCGAAATCGTCGAGCAATTCCTGCATCTCTTTTATCTTCTTTTGAGACACCAAAATGGGCATGATGGCATTGAAAGCCGAGGATCGATCGGGGACGGCGCGCCAGCCGTCCAGGAGATGCCCTTCCTCCATCATCGCCGACAGAAACGCGTGGACTTCGTTGTTGCGCCGGAATTCCAGCTTGTCCTTGAAATACGCTTGCACGAATAGCTCGGTGGCCTCCTTCAATTGATTTTGCAATAGTTTGGCGCGGCTTTCCCGGTAGAGCAGGAGTGCCCCATCGGCAGTGTTTGCTCGGTGCGTTTGAACCAATTCCTCCAACGCTGCGCCGTTTTTGTCCTTCACCATGAGGTCGGCCAATTGGGCGAACGAGGTTTCCCGCGGTTCGGCGAGGCGATAAGCCCTGATGGCACGGCCGCACTTGTACATGGAATAGACGTAACTGCGGCGAAAACTCTGCCGTTGTTCCTTCGACCCCTGAATCATGGCCAAGCCCAAGGAATCCGCCGCTTTCTGCCATTGTTTGTCGCGCAGGTGCAACTCGCCCAGGTAGTAAGCGATCCAGGGATCGCCGAGATTCGCCCTGACGTGCGCCTCAATCAACGCGCGCAATTCGTCGAGTCGATCTTCGGCGTTCAAGAGTCGAGCGAGAATAAGGAAGGCATCCTTCGCGTCCGGCGCGGCGCGATAGCCCTCCAGCGGCTTCCCGGCCTCGACCGTGCAAGTGAGAAACTCGGCGATCAGTTGCCCGCGCTTAACTTTGTCGATCTGCTTGGCCAGCGCCGATTGGAAGGAGGCAACGCCTTCAGCGATCTTTTTTTGGCGAATCCGCATCCGGCTGAGATAGCGCGGCACGTCGGCGTCGTTCGGTCGGTTCTTTTCGTGCGCGGCGAGGAGCGTCTCCAGAGCGGCATCGTCCTCGAACGTGTAGCACAACTCGGCCAGTTGCGAGAATGTCTCGTCGCGCGGAGCTATTTCTCGATAAGCGGACATAATCTGTCCGTTGTGGAAGCGCGCGGACACGCGGCTGGCGCGAAACGACCGGAGAATCTCCGCGTCCACACGTTTCTCGACGGCTTCGTCGAAGAGTCGATTCGCCTCGACGTAGCGCGTATCGCGCAGAAGCGTCTCCGCCTCGTAGAGCGGCAAAAGCGGATCGGCAGCGTGTTTGGCTCGATGCAAGGCCAACAAGGCTTTCAATTCGTCGAGATGATAGAACCTCAACGACTCGGCAGCCAAAATGCGGAACGCTTCGCGGATGTCGGAGACGGCGAGATACGCTTCTTTGACGTGTCCCTGCTGGCCCATCACGGCGAGAAATTGCCGGGCGTACTCCCTGGATTGATTCGGATCCTTTTGCTCGCGGAAGGCGGACTGGATGAGTCGAACCGCCTCCGCCGGATGATTCAGCCGCGCCTCGGCCAGCGCTCCGTAAAAATCGGTCGGCGGATAGAGCGGATCGAGCCTGCGCATGGCGATGACGAGCGGCAGCAGCAACTCGGGAAATTGGCGTTGCTCGCAGTCGGCGGCAAATACGTCGAAGTTCTCCCGCAGGTGGGTCAGTTTGGCGAAGCGCGGCCCGACGTCGTCCTTGTTCGCGTCTCCGCCCAACGAGCGCAGAAAGCCGCGAAATGCCTCGGCGTTTTGAGGATCTAAATCGAGCGATTTGCGGTACTCGATTGAGGCTTCGTCGAAGCGTCTCGCCCCGCGCAAAGCGTCTCCAAGTTCGCGGCAAACGTCCTCATCGTCGCCGAGTAGAGCGCGGTAGTCGTTCAGGCATTTCAGGGCTTGATCCCACTTCCCCAAACGATTGGAGGCCATTCCGCGAAGATAATCGGCAGTGGGCATGTCGGCATGGAGGCGCTTGGCTGCTTCCAATGAGTCGATCGCTTCTCGATGGCGTTGGTAATGCAGATGAACGATGGCCGACAGTAACAACCGAAGCGCCTCTAAACGCGGCGGCAGATTGGCGGGCAGATTTCTCAAATGGACTTCCGCGCCGGCCACATTGTTGACGGCCAACGCCTGCTCCGCCTCACTTAGCTCGTTTCCAGCGATCCCGATCTCGCCGAGTCGTCCGGCCCCCAGTTGTGCCAGCGAGCCTGCGGTGGTCGAGACGCGCATGCCGACATCGAGAGCTTCGAAATCGTAGACTTTCCAGCCTCCGATTCGCCGCGTCAGCCACCATCGAACTTTTAAGGTAGTTCCGTTGGGGCGTTTGTGGCGCACGGTGACGACGCATTCTTCATTGTTCGATTTCTTTACATTACGAATCTCCGAAGTCGTCCATTGAAAGATCGGGCTTTGCCGAGCCATTCTCGTACCCATCTCCCGCCGCAAGCCGACGATAAAGGCACGCCGCGCCGCGCTCTTACGATGGGGAACCAGTGCGGGCTCGCCGATCTCGTCGCTCATGCGATCCATGTCGAAATGCCGCATGATGCTGTCCGAATCGGGGGGAACGACCCGGAGCGAGACTCCCAAAGAATGGAACACCGGTTGCAATCCCTGAGCGATCTGTTTTTCGTCCAACGGCGGTTGATTCCGAAAAGCAGCCAGCTGTTCATCGAACTCGTCTTGGTCGTCTTCAGGAAAAGTACTCGTCTCCAACATCCTCGAAGGAGTGGAGCGCCATACCAGGGTGAGAATCCCAGCCACGGCCAACCCCATCGTCATAACGATGAGACCCACCGCCAGCACGAGAATCGTACATCCGCTTCGGGACGCTTTCTGGACGCGCCGCTTTTGCGGCAAACGATCGACGCCCGCGGGCGGATTCTGCGGCGGTACGGCTTCGACCTCGACGGGCACCACGCGCGGAAGTTCAACCGGCTGAGGAGCGGAGGTCGGGGCAAACTCCGCTTGGCACGCCGGACAGCGAACCGTCTCGACTTGAAGATCGCGCGGCAGTTGCAATCGCCGACGACACGAGGGACAAGCGATAATCTCGTTCATGCATATCACAACATCGTTGGGAGCGAAGCGAGAAACAACGTATTTTACATCCCGGGATGACGCATCGTCTAGGTGAACCGCTTTCTAATCTGCTTGGGGCTGGGCAAGAGCTTGTAGCGGATCGAACGAGAAATTTATCTTGTCCCGCCGCATCGTTCGGCGTTACGATGGCATCAGCGAGATCGGCTCGAGGGTTCGCTTCGTGCAAAGGAGGCCGCCATGTCCTTATATTCTCGTCGATTCGCGTCGGCCGTAACCGGGGTGGTGTTGTTTTCGGCGGCGATACGAGCCGAGGAACCCACTCCCAAGCAAATCGCCCAATGGATACAAGAATTGGGAGACGATCGCTTCTCGGCGCGAGAAAACGCCTCGCAGCAGTTGTGGCAGGCCGGGGCGGCCGCCGAAGCCGGGCTGGAGATCGCGGCCAAGAGCGAAGATGCCGAGGTCGTTCGCCGCGCCCGCGATCTGCTCGATCGATTTCATTGGGGCATTTATTCCGACACCCCGGCCAACATCGTCGCGCTGATTCGCGCTTACCGCGCCAACGACAAGGACGCGCGCTCGGAGGCGTTTCAAAAATTGTTGGAGGGCGGCGACGAGGGAACGCGTGCCGTACTCAAAATCGTGGTTGCCGAACGCGATGCCAACCAACGAGAAGTTTTGCACAATCTGATCGCGCGCCGTCTCCCCGACGCATTTCGATCCGCCGTCGTCGAACGGAAGTACGAGCATTTCGAGCGCTTGCTCGAGCTGGGTCACGCGAGCAAATTTCTGGCCAACAATCAATATGCGGCCTATTGGCTGTTGCGCGGCAAACACAAAAAGATTCTGGCAAGGTTTCAGGAAAAGCAGAAAGCCCATCCCGACGACAAGTGGACGGCGGAAACGTTGGTCTATCTGCATCGCGCCAACGACGACCTGGGTTCGGCGCGCAGCGCGGCGTTGCAAGCTGGCAACCGCGCGTTGTTGGAAGGCATCCTTCAAGAAATGGGCGATTGGCAAGCGTTGGCCGCGCTCCCGTTCGATGGAAAGACGCGCTTGCCAGACGCCAACCAAGACTTGCGGATGTTCGATGAAGTTGAAATCGCCGAGAAATGGGCATTTCGAGCCACCTATCTACGCTTGGCCGGCAAACCACAACAGTTTGAGGCGGCGGCGCTTCAATTGCAAAAAATCGCCGCGCAGAAGGAGTGTAGCGGAATGGGTCGGTTCGTCGCAGCGAAGGGGCTGCTGCTTAACGACCGCCCCGCCGCCGGTGTGGAGTCGCTGACTGGAGCAACCGATCGACGCAGCTTGGCGTTCGAGATTCTGTGCGCTCGGCTCCAATACAAGGAGGCATTCGCGCTCCAATGGAAGGGGGAGGACACGACCGGGGCGATTCCCCGTCTCGACTTGGCCCGCGCCCGCGCCTTGACCGGTCTGGGAGATCCGAGAGGCGAAGCGCAATTCAAGCGATTCGGCGAGGCAATAAAGAATGAAGTCGATCCCGAATGGGTTCAGACGTTGCTATCGGAAGAGCATCGCGCCGGCTTAGTGGATCTGGCGTTTGCTCACGCAGTCAAAGCGATGCGCGTTGCGCCACCCGAGCAGCTCCATCCGGCCTATGGCCTTATGCAATTGCACGGTCTGTATGTCGCTGAGCTATTCCCTCAACAAAAGGCGACCGCCGAGGCCCTGTGGAGCGTGTTGAGACAACATACGTTCAAAGGCGAATCCCACGAAACCGTTCTGAAGCGACTGCGCGATGTACTGCAAGGGAAGTGCGCGGTCGAGGAAGTGAAAAAGTGGGTCGAGCAAGCCGAGCCTTGGGTTGCGAAGTCGGCCAATTCCGTTGGGAGTCTGTCCGCTCAACGCCAAGCGCTGGCCGAGATAGCCGCCAAAGTGGGACTCGTCGATCTCGCCGTATCGCTGCTGGATAAAGCGGATAGCCGTGCCGCACTATTCCTTTCGGCAGATCTGTTCTCTGAGAACAAGCAATGGGAGCAGGCCGCTGAGCGCTATCGCCGAGCCTGGAAGAAGCAGCCTCCGCAGAAAGATGTTCAGGAATCGCTCCGAACGACCGAGGACGAATCACGCGATCCCTTGCCGCTGTATCTCGCGGGTTACGCCCTCGTCCGTGCCGGCCGAGAAGCCGAGGGCAAGCAGCTGATGGAACAAGCGCATCGGCTGCCCTTGGCCGATGTCGTGTCGCGCCATCGATTCGTGCGTGCCTTGGCCGAGCGTGGACACACCGAGGCCGCGCGGCGCGAGACCGATCTACTGTGGCGCGTTTGCGAGCCGAACACCTACTACTCCGGCGCGGCCATTCGTCGCCAAGCCGTCGTCGCGCTGCAACGCAAGGATTACCTCAAGGCGTCGCTGGGACTCGAACAGTCGATGTTGCGTTGTCTGCACGCATACTCCAGTTTCGTCGCCCCCGCCGGCTACGTCAGCGTTCCTGCTCAGATCCACCAACTGCGGGCGCGCGGACTTCTTGCGGAGAACAAAGTCGAAGAAGCACTGAAGGAAGCGGAGTTAGCGTTGGACGACATGCCTGGTTTCGTCGATGTGCCCATCGCGCTGTTGCCCGCTTTGGAGCGATTAGGCCGCAAGAAGGAAGCGACGGGCTTATTCGATCGCTGTCGTAATGCCTACGAGAAGGTGTGCCGCGACTATCCGCGCTGTGCCTGGGCGCACAACTCTCTGGCATGGATGAGCGCCTGTTGCCATCGTCGGCTCGACGAAGCGCGGACGCACGCTGAGAAAGCCGTGGAATTGGCCCCGACCAACGCAGGCTACTTCGACACTCTCGCCGAAGTTTACTTCCAGAGCGGCAGAAAGGACAAGGCCCTTGCCATGCAGAAACGCGCCATCGAACTCGATCCGAAAAAGGTGTATTATCGCAAGCAGCTGAAACGCTTGGAAGCCGGCGATCCCAAGGCGGAGCGACCCGCCGAGAACGACGAAGATTGAGGTGGTTCGGATTTCTGCCGACGGGTTTCCGCGAGAGAGGCGTTTGACGCGCCGGGCTTTCATCGATGGGATAGGATTGGGGGCAGCGGGTTCTCCCTTGTCCGCGGGAATGGAGGGTTGTGTGAATGGGATGACCACGGAAGAAAGCAAGGCGGAGATGCCGATATCGGTACGCCCCAAGCGTGGTGTGTTGGAAGGATTGTGGATTCGCTGTCCGCAGTGCAAGGCCGCTATCTTCCGTAAGGAAGCCGAGGCCCGGTTCAACCTCTGTCCCGAACGTACTTATCACTTCTATCTGCCGGTGGCTTGCCCCCATTTTATGTATTGGGTGCTGTGAGAGTCGGATCAACCGCTACAGATGTGTCCTCGGCCCGGCGTAGCGAAGCGGAGTCGGGACGAAGACACATCTCTCCGAACTCTGTTGGCGTCCGATACCCCGGCGAACTGTGAGGCCGTACATGGCTGTACTCCTAACGCCACTCCCTGGCCAGTACCTTGCCTTCCGGAACGCTGCCAAACTCCTCGGCGTTCAAAAGGTCGGCGAGTTCGGTCTCGGTGAAGCCCAACTGGCAGCCGCGTACGGCTCGCAAGCGAAGGGCTTCGAGGACTTCATCGGAGAGTTCGCGAGCGTCTGGTAAAGAGATAGCCATGATATCGACCTCCCGTGAGCGAAAGAAACGTGTGTCACGTTAACTATACTGATAAA
>JAKBCS010000205.1 GCA_021807595.1 Planctomycetota bacterium
TTTTGGCCGCGCAGAAACTCCCTGTAGTGGTTCAATTCGACCGGCAGGCTGACCTTGTGGCACGCCGAGCAGAACTCCGAGTTAATGTCGGCATTCTTGTGAAACGGCTTGAGGAAGGTCTTTTTGTGGAAGTCTGGCTTGGCCTTCAGCACTTGATTGCTGAACCAGCGAAGCACGGAATTGTCGCTGTAGGCGAACGGATAGGGCAGCGGTTCCTCCAGAGTGAGCGAGGCGTTGCCTTCGGTTCCGTTGACGTTGGTGACTGCATGGCAGACGACGCAAGTGATGCCGGCCTTGGCCGTCGGATGATTCACGTCGTCGTATTGGGGATCGTCGAACGCGCCGGAGAGAAACGGCACGACATCGTGGCAGCCCGCGCACCAGCGCGAGGCGCGGGGGATGCCGTTTTCATCGACGATTTTGCGCGATTCGCGGACGCTAAAGCGATAGGGCGGATTGTTGAACGAGCTGAAGTGATGGACGGATCGGGCGTGCTGTTTGTAAATGTCTTCGTGACACTGCATGCAGTATTCGTCTTTCATCATCGCGTGGGCGGGGATCAAATTGCCGTTGAGGGTGCGGATCTTGGACGGCTCAAAATACTTCTCGCCCTCACGCGGCCCCTTGGCGAACCAATTGCGCGGATCTTGCATGTGGAACACGACCATGCCGGCGACGAAGACGGCGACACCTCCTCCCCAGGCGTAGCCGTACTTCCATTGAATGTCCGGTCCCGCCCGTCGATGCAGCACGTACAACACGACGGCGGCGACAGGGGCGACGGCGTGCAAGACGTAGACGAGCCATCGTGCGACGCTGCCGGTCGGCAGCTGGGGAAATCCCGAAAACTGGACCAGCCCCAAGCCGGTGACAACGACCGTGATCCCAGAGATAAACAGCGCAATGCCGAGTTTGACGGCCAAGCGATTCTTGCGCTTTCGCGCCGTCAGCAAATGAGTGAATCCGAAAATGAGGAAGGGGACGATGACGGCGAAACCGACCAACAGATGGAGGGCGAACGTCTGCAAGGTGAATTGATTGGTGTAGGTGCGCGGCGCGCGCGCGGCGTTGAGAATATCAATGGACAAGAGATAGACACCGGTAACGCCGAGGATCGCGGTGGCGGCAAATACGACGAACAAAAGGCTCTTGAGACGCGGCCCAATCGCTGGTTCGTATAGTCGCCCGCGAACATTGATGGCGCGATTCGGCGCGCCGGGTACGGGAGTGGAGGGAATTTCCATGCGTAAGACCTCATCGGAATAAAGAACCGTGGAACGACTCCCTCAAAGCGCAATCGAGGACGTATCGTCGTCGCTCGATGCGTATTTCGAGTTCCGTCGCACAAGCTATCGTTGGTTGCCGAGGGATGAGGATCTAACGCGGAGGATGATAAATGTCTGTGGCGACGACGGGGAGATAATCGTGTCGATGGTCGAGAGCGATCCGAAGCGAATCGCTTCCCAGCAACAGTTGCAAGGGAACCAGATACGCCGCTTCTTGCCCACTCGACTGCGCGGGAACGCTTGGAGTCGGAATCGGCGCGACAGGGGAGCGCGTGCAATGAGGGCCAGAGCAGGCACAGTCTTTTTTCAGCGGCGGCTGAGACAAATCCAAGGGCGTGAGTTGGACCGACGAGAGGACAGAGGAGAGATGATCGCCGCAACCGGCGCGAGCTTCGGTGGGCGCGAACCATGCGCCCCCCAAAAGCGCGAGAAGCACTCCCAGTACGAACCGCGAACCATCTCGTTGGAAGATCGCCGTCATTGTCGCTTGAAATCGCAAGTCCAACGCATTTGCGTCGATATTACATGCCTCTTCATACTTTAACAGGGGAGCATTCCGCGTGCAAGGAGAAAGCGGAGTTTCGGCCCCGTGGCCCCGTCGAGGAGGCTCGGCGCTTTCGAGGATGCCGTGGCGACTCTCAACGGTTCGTTTTCAAAATCACGCGCCCACAACCTTGTCGTCTACAATCGCTCGTCAGAACCTGAATCCGGGGGACGATCTGATGTCCGTTTTGCTTGTCGGCACGCTCGATACCAAGGGTGAGGAGTTGCAGTTTGTCCGCGAGATTCTCCATCGAGGTGGTCTGTCCACTCTGGTTCTCGATGCCGGCGTGATGGGTCCGCCGACGTTCGCCCCGGACATTACGCGCGAGCGTGTATTCGCAGCGGCGGGCACGCGTCTCGAAGAGGTACGGCGCGCGGCGGATCGCGGTCGAGCGGTGGAAGCGGCCTCGCGCGGCGCGGCGCTCGTCGCCTTGCAACACGCCGCCGAAGTGCAGGGAATTCTAGCTCTCGGCGGATCGGCGGGAACCACTATCGGTACAGCGGTCATGCGCGCTTTTCCCTTTGGTGTGCCGAAGCTGATGGTCAGCACGCTCGCCAGCGGCCAAGTGCGTCCCTACGTCGGCGTGCGCGACATCCTCATGTTCCATTCCGTCGTGGACATTAGCGGTCTGAATCGAATCACCCGCGCGGTCTTGGCCAACGCCGCCCACGCCATAATCGGCATGATAAAAGGACAACCCAATCGGATTCCGGACACCGACGACAAGCCGACGATTGCGGCAACCATGTTCGGCGTGACGACTCGGTGCGTGGATACTTCGCGCAAACTCTTGGAGGCGAGCGGGAACGAGGTGCTGGTCTTTCATGCCACCGGCACGGGCGGATTGACGATGGAATCGTTCGTCCGCGACGGCCTGATTCAAGGGGTTCTCGATCTTACGACCACCGAGTTGGCCGACGAGTTGGTCGGCGGCATCCTCAGCGCCGGGCGCGAACGCCTGACGGCGGCGGGACTGCGCGGCGTACCGCAGGTGATTTCTCTGGGTGCGCTCGATATGGTGAACTTCGGCCCGCCCCAGACGGTGCCGGAACACTTTGTCGATCGGCAATTTTATCGGCATAATCCCAATGTCACGCTGATGCGCACCACGCCGGAAGAGAACGACGAACTGGGCAAGGAAATCGCCCTCAAGGCCAGCGCCTCGCGCGGCCCGACCGCCGTGCTGATCCCGCTCAAGGGCGTGTCCGCTCTCGATGCCGAGGGACAACCGTTCTGGCATCCCCAAGCCGACGCCGCACTGTTTCAAAGTCTTCGCAATTGGATGAGTCCGCAGGTGCGCCTGCTCGAATTGGATTTACATATAAACGATCCTCTATTCGCGCAGTCGGCGGTGCGGATTCTGTGCGAGTTGATGGAAGACGAGAGCCATCTCAGTTAATTTCGTTATCGAAATACTTCACGATGAAATCCCACGCCTCGTCAATGTCTTTCCGCTTGGGTGTACCGTGAATCGGCCAAAAGGCTGGATCGAGAAAACCGTAAGAGCAGTCGCCGAAATCGCGGATGCGTTCGATGCGCTTCTTGGCTGCCCGCACGGTAAGACAGAACTGCGCGAGCATCTCTTGCGAGACGCTCGCGTCCTTGCCGGCACGAATGTAGAAAATCGACGCCTTTAACGGTTCCAACGATTTGGCCTCGGTCGGCAAGGGGCTGTAACAGAGAGCCAAGGCTCGCAGCCGTTGGTCGGCCAAAGCCGCGTCCAAGGCATAACCTCCACCCATGCCTAGCCCAACGGCTCCCACGGCACTCCATTGACGAACGACCGAGCCCTCGGCATTGCGCTGTCGGGTTTCGGCGTTCACTTCCGCGCGCTCGACCAGGTAATCGACGGCTGCCTTCAGGTCGCTCAGCGCGCGTTGTTTCGGCAGTTCTTGCTGCAAACGCTTGGCCTCCTCGTCCGATTGGACCTTGTCGCCGCGATAGAGATCGACGGCCAAGGCGACGAAGCCGTTTTGCGCGAGGCGAAAAGTCGCATCCTTCACGCCTTCGGTGACACCCAGCCGGTCGTGAACGAGCAACACGGCCGGCCACGCGCCATCGCCAGATGGACGACACAGAAATCCGTGGACGCTGGGATCGCTTTTGAGATAAGAAACGGATTCCTGCACGGGTGGCGGCTTCTCGCTTGGACCGTCTTGGATCGGCGGCCTAGACGAACCGCAACCCATCGAGAGAACCACTGCGAACGAGGCTAAAACCATACGGTGAGACACGAATGATTCCTTTCCACAAACGCCGTTTCTTTTATCCGGCGTAGCTTTTTCACGCCGGCGCGTTCGGAAGAGAGTACGGGTGACGAAGTGGTGGAAGATCCCCGCATCGACGCGCCTCCAATCGCGAATGGGCATGTCGAACTCCTCGATTCGAGAGTGAAGCAAACGGGCCAATTTCATTCTATATCCAAAACCTCATGGTTCGGTAGGTTGGCTTTAGCCGAACGAATCGAAGGGGCTTCGTTCCCGAAGGTTCGGCTTACGAACTCCGTCGTGCGCTCAACCCAAAATTGCGCCAAATAGCTGGCTTGACGCTGTGGTTGAGCGGCGGTATTATCGACCGCGGTTTGACGGAGTGCGGCAATCCGACAAAAGCGGATCGGTTGCCATCTCCTCGAATCGACGTTATGGACCAACCACGGCTTCCCGCTTGATTCGCCGAATAACCCATGGACGGGCATCTCTCCCACAACGAAACTCATGCTGATGCGACGTTCGGCGTCGGCCGTCCGCGTGTGGACGCCGGCCAAGGTGAATCTGTTTCTCGAAGTGTTGGCCAAGCGAGCCGATGGCTATCACGAGTTGGCGACGCTGATGGCAGCCGTCAACTTGTACGACACCCTGGAATTATCCGAGGATGCGTCGGAAGAGACGACGCTGTGGTGCGACGATGCCGCGCTCTCGACCGGCCCCGAGAATCTCGTGTGTCGAGCCGTTGAATTGGCGCGGCGCGAGTCCGGTCGCCGCGACGGGGTCGCGATTCGATTGTGGAAGCGCATTCCGAGGGCCGCGGGTTTGGCGGGCGGCTCCAGCGACGCCGCCGCCACGCTGGCCGGTTTGAATCGACTGTGGCGTCTAGGCTGGGATAGCGACAAGCTGATCCGCTTGGGCGCTGTACTTGGAAGCGATGTCTCGTTCTTTTTCGCCGGCTCCGCGGCATGGTGTACGGGTCGCGGCGAGCGCGTCGAGCCGCTGCGGTTAGGCCGAGCGCTCGATTTGGTCTTGGTATCTCCCAGCGTGGGGTTATCCACGGCGGAGGTCTTTCGCGGCCTAACGGTTCCGACCGAGCCGCGCGACGGAGCAGCCGTTCGCCAGGCCGCGACGTCGGGTGATGTGGAAGCACTTGGCCGGTGTCTGCACAATCGTTTGCAGTCGGCGGCCGAGCGGTTGTGTCCCGAGGTGGCTGGACTGTGCGCCCGCCTATCCAGCCTTGGGTCCGCGGGACATCTGATGACGGGAAGCGGCAGCACCGTGATTGCCCTCTGCCGCAACCCTGGCGAAGCTCGGACCCTCGCACGCGCCCTGCACTCAGCACGGGATGAGCTGAACGGCGCGCGTGTCTTTGTCGTGCGTAGTTGCGATTGAGTGTGCCACAGAAAAAAAGGAGAACAACTGTGGTTATCACCGAAGTTCGTATCAAACTTATGGAAGACGGCAACGAGAACGAACGCCTCCAAGCGTTCTGCTCGGTGACGTTCGACGACGCCTATGTGGTGCGCGATCTCAAGATCATCGAAGGCACCAAAGGATCGTTCGTGGCCATGCCCAGCCGCAAGTTGACGGATCGCTGTCCCGGCTGCGGCTGCAAGAATCATCTGCGCGCCCGTTTCTGCAACGCCTGTGGGAACAGACTCGACGAGGATCGCGCCACCCGCGACGCCGATGGTCGCGTCAAGCTCCATGCCGACATCGCGCACCCGATCAACTCGGCTTGCCGCGAGGTCATTCAGAGCGCCGTCCTCAAGGCGTTCCACATGGAAAAAGATCGCTCGAAACAGCCGGGGTACGTCTGTACCTACGACGATTACGACAGCGATTACGATGCCGCCACCAGTTACACACAGATTGTCAGCGAGATAGCCGCGACGCGCGGCTATCGCACCAACGGAGGCGGTCGGAAGGAACAGGTGCCGCAGATGGTCGGCCGCGAAGAGAAGCGCGCCGAAGGCTTCGGCGCGGGCATTCTGTAACCTGCCCATCCCCGCTTCAGTCGGATCCACCGTTTGCGGTCTCTCGCGCCCCACACGCAACGAGAGACCGCAAACGGATTTCTCCTCGCGCTTCTCTTCGCGCGCCTCGCTTCTCTTCGAATCAAGGTTGTTACCGATGCGAACTTGGTTTGCGCTACTCTTCGGCGTCTTCCTGTGCTTTCCCACTGCAACCCAGGCCAACGCTCCGCCTCCACTTCCTGTATACAGGGCACCGCGCAACTCCGAAGCAACCGCGGTCGTCGTGCCCGGCAAGCCGGATGATCCACAAATGTACATTCGTTTACCAAGCAGCTTATGGCGGAGCTTGCGCGCCGATGGTGGTTCGGACGGATCTACTCGCTGGTACGCTTTCGCTTCGTCTCATCGCTCCACTTTGTTCGCCGGCGCGGCGCTGACTATGAGTGTGTCGTTGGCTGGACTATGGGTAGTTCGCGGCGGACGGCGGCGCAAGGTCGGCGGTGGAATTTTTCTTTTGATCGCGGTAGGACTTGTCGGCATCAGCGGCTGTCCGTGGCTCAGTCCCGATTCTCCAGTCACTTTTTACGACGAACAGCTATCAGCACCGATTGTGCTGGACGATGGCTCGCTTAAAGGCGAGGCATTGCTCGATTGCGAAACAGACCGCTCTGCCATCGAGATTGTTGTTCCGCCCAAGGAATTCGTTTCGTTCACACAAACGCAGTGCGGAAGGTGAGACATGACGCGAGTGTTGGCCCTGGCTTTACTGTTGCTGGCCGCATCCTGGACGAGAGGAGACATTCCCGGCTTCGGCCCGCGACCGCGCCGCCCTCTTCCCCGACATCCCGCGAACGCGGTGCCCCTCACCATTGAAGCCAGTGCAAACGATCGATCGCCGCGGCTGCTGATCCCCCGGATGCTCCTCGAACGCGCCAAGATACGCAAGAGCAAAGGCGTCGGCTCGCTCCGTGGAGCGCTGCCGTTCGTCGCGATCATGGCGCTGACTCTTTGCGGTCTTTGTGTCGTCGGTTTCCGAGGACGTGGCCGCGCCGTCGCATTATGGATGCTCGGAGTCTTCGTCGCGGGAGGCATCGGTGTATCAATGCTGATGGCCGCACCGCCGCCTACCATGCAAAAGATGCCCTTGCCCTCAAGCATCGATAAATCGCTCCGCATGAATGCCGTGCGCGTGGAGATCAGCGACCAAGGCGACACGTTTCGTTTAATCGTGCCGGCGAAGCGCTGGGCGGAGTACGGCAAACGATTGCCTTGAGAGAAAAGGCTTGTGGTCTCTTCAAGAAATTGCTGTTTTCGCCTCCGGAGTCTGGTACAATCGAGAAATAAAATCCCTTCCGTCGCGGTCCACCTTTAGGAGACGCGCTCATGAAACGCTGGCTTTTAGCGGGACTGGTCTTACC
>JAKBCS010000061.1 GCA_021807595.1 Planctomycetota bacterium
CGAACTCGCTGGAAGTGAAACCGTGTATCCTATCCCTCACCAACATGCTCCAACGGAACAAATGTACGTTGGAGGCGATTGCCGAAATCTGACATATAAACAAATGTTTATATTCGGGGGGGGGTAAACGTGCGCTCGGTTTGCAACGGTTCGCTACCGAGCGAGAATGTCGCGCAGACCCTAGGCCTTTTTTTTCTCGTTTTTCTAACTATGCAGTCGGTAGCAAGTGAAGAATCGCAGGAGATCAAATATTTGTTTGCAGGCATGTTGCAGGAACGTGAAAGATTAAAATCCTGGTCCTGCTCGATTGCTGGAATGGACCCGGAGAATTTATCTTTTGATATGAAGATCTTGTCGAATGGGGAATGCGTTCGTTTTACTCGAACGCAACATCTAAATGCTTCTGCAGGCGAACCGGATCGCGGTCTCGATGAAAACGGAAAATCTATCAAAAGCAACAAGACAATTCAATTGCCTAATCGGGATGAAATCGTGCATTTGTGTGACAACAAACAGACGACCGTTGCTTGGAATGAGACCGCGAACAAATGCAATATATTTAAATCCAGTTCGTTTGAACACAATTTGCTGCATGTGTGGGATCCGAGAACGGCCGGTCTAATTCTCGACTACAATGAAACAGATTTTCAAAAGAGTCTCGGCAACAGACTAGCGAATTGGCTTCAAGCCTCCCAAGTTGAACATAGGGACGATCTTTGGACTATAACATTTACAAAAGAGCATGAATGGCAATTCGATCGTCTTAGTCTCACAATTGATACAAAAAACGGTTTTACTCCAGTATCGTATCGTGGATATTCAAATTATAAGCCCAATTCCAGATTTCCTGGCAAAACTGAAGCTTATTATGAAGCCACCGCGAAGTGGCAAAAGCTTAATGGCGTTTGGGTTCCCGTTCACCACCGTCATGTAAATGGAAACGGCACTGTCGTGCGCGAATATAATTTGTCTTGGAATTGGATCAATAAAGATCTGGAAGACAAGGAGTTTACAATCGACGCGCTCGGCGTACCAAAAGATGTTCAAAAAAGTTACTTCGATGAGCGAGGAAACGAACTGACGAATAATGCTTCTTTCCCCGAACCGAACCGAGTTAACCCACGCGGCAATGTTTGGATTAGATGGGTCATTTATGCGACGGGATTCATTTTAATCGCTTTCGCTTTGCTAAGGAATCGCCTTCCGCAAGGAACCAAAAAATCTTAACTAATAGCTTTCTACCGAGTAATTAAAATTTGCTCGTTTATCTTGGCCTGTTGCTTCCCGCCGTCATGCGTGTCCGCGAAGCGGCGAATCGGGCGAGTTGCGGCAACAATTTGAAGCAACTCGCTCTCGCAGCTCAACTGTACAACGATGACTTCCAACGTCTGCCGCCCGGCGAAACCGGTCCCTACCAACAGCCCAGGGCGGGATTGCCGTACTCGCGCCGCCACGCACCGATACCGGCAATCTCGAAGGCTTCCCCGTCGGCAATACCAACTACCAAGGCGTCAGCGGCTCCAATTGGGGATACGACTCCTCTTCCGGCACTTGGTTCCCCGCCTTCTCGACCGCCGGGCAGAGAAACTAAAGAAAGTGTGGCCAATCATCGGGTTACACTCGCGGCGCTCTGCCACGCGGAACGCTCTGGAACATTCTGGAATCAGGGCATGGTTGCGAGGCGCGTCTCCAGTTGCGCGATGGCTTCGGGGATGCGGCGGAGGGCGAGTTGGAGGCGTTCGAAGTCGGAGCCGCCGGTGGCGGGCCATTGGGTGAGCCATTCGGCAAGAGGAGCCGCGAGGTGCTGTTTCATCAACGCTTGCTGGCGTTCGCGCGTCTGCTCGCGCTGCGATTCGACGACGGATCGGCCCAGCAATTCCACCAGTTGATGCGTGAAGGAAGCGACCAGGGGGACGAGGATGAAATCGTGCCAGTTGATGCCGCCGGCCAAGAGGGTTCCGGTGACGGCGGCGGCGTCCAGAGCGAACTTGCCGCCGCGCAGCGTGTTCAACACCGCCGGCGTTTTCTCCAGCTGTTCGTAAATGGCGCGAGCCGTGCGATCCACTTCCAGAGTGAGGCCGGTCTGGAATTGGCGATAGTTCTGCTGGAAGCGTTCGCGGATGCGCTCGGCGAGGCCGCCGTCGTGAAAGCCGTCGGCGACGTGCGCCCATAAGCCATGGTGGTCGCCTTGCCGGGCCGCTTCCTTGCGGAGCAAGTCGATCCAGCCGTTCAGCGCGTCGTCGAGAATGGGCTGCTCCGGACGACTGGGTGCGTCGGGCCGCGCGATGGCCTTGGCAACCGCCCCCTTGAGCAAACGATACGGCAACCGCAAGACGAAGAGCGCGCTGCTGACCACCTTGCCGACTCCGGGAAGTTCCAACAACTCCATCAGGCGGACGAGCGCTTCGTCGAAGCCGCGAAACTTCTCGCCGGTCAGATACTCGCGCAGATAGCGCTGCTCGAACTCAACCTGGCCGGCGGCGACAACGGCTTGCCAGCTTTGCAAAGCGCGCAAATCTTGATGGGCGACCGAGAGCAGTTGCTCGCTGTGGCGGACGAGAAATTGCATGGCTCCGGCGACGGTGCGGCGGCGAGCAGCGGCAGGAGGCATGCCGAGAACGGCAACTTGATTGAGCAAAGGAATGCGATGGCGTGCAGCCTGTCGGGCCGGATCGGCGAGTTGAGCGAGCGTTAAATGGGGAATCGCCAGCGTGGCGATGATGCCGCCGCCGGCCGGACGCGGCATGCGCTCGACCACTTCCTTTTGAAAGTGGGCCAAAAGAGCCGGGGCGTCGGCCTCGCGCATTTTCATCAGGCAGACGACGACCGGCTTGCCGGTTTGCAGCAGCAGATGCAGAAATTGCGTCGGCACCTCGTCGTTGTAGCGTTCGTCGGAGGCGACGTAGACGAGGATGTCGGCCAGGGCGGCCGCTTCCATCAGCCGCGGGATGTAGGCACCCGCCGCCCACGTTGTCATGTCGGGACAGTCCCAGACGACGAAATCCTTGAGCAGATCGAAGCTGGTCGGATCGCTGGGAATGCGGCGGACTTGATACACGTCTTCATCGAGGCTGGAGGGGCTTGGCTGCGTCAGCGGTTGCAGCGAACCGAGAAAACCGGCGTGTCCGGTCCAGTTGAGGGGTCCGGCAAGGCTGGTGTAGGCGATGGGATGACGGGTGAACCCGGCTTGTGGATTGGCCTCGGCGGCGGTCGCGCCGCTGAGAAGGTTGGCGACGGTACTCTTGCCCGCTCCCGCACCGCCAATGACGACAACGTGGATGGGTGTAGTCGGTTGATCGTCGAGGCAAGGGCCGATGCAGTTGCGGACCAGAGCGGCAGCCAGACGCAGCTTACCCGCCGCCTTCGCGTACTCGGTCTGTTTGCGGCAATGTTGCTCCAGCCAACTGAGATCGTCGGCCAGCTGCCCCGTCAACACCCGCGCCGTCTGCGATTCCATGACAACCTCCGAGAATGGTTAGCCGCGGAGCGGAGCGCGGGACCGACGCGCTCCGCCCCGCGGCTAACCCCATCCACCATCATCCAATTTATCCGCATGGCCTCAAGATCGGAATGCGGCTTGTGCCGGGGGCGCGGTGGGACGATTGAGGCGAAAGTCGTCCAACGCTATCGTCGGTTTCTCGTCGAGCAGCAATTCTTTCATCACCAGCGCGGTGGCCGGAGAAAGTTGCAGACCGGCGCGGAAGTGACCGGCGGCGACGAACAGATTGTCTACACCAGGTACGACGCCGAGAAACGGCTTGCCGTCGGGGCTGCCGGGGCGAAGACCGGCCCAACAGCGTTCGACTTCGGCGCGGGCCAATTCGGGGACAAGAGAGGTAGCAAATGTAAGCAGATCGGCAATGGCGGAAGCCGTCGTTACCGGCGCGAAACCGGCGTCCTCTTCGGTCGAGCCGACCAGGACCCGACCGTCGCCGCGCGGCACGAGATAGCGTTTGCCGCGCAGCAACAGCGGCCAAGCGGCGCTCGCTCCGAAGTTCAACAGAGCAATTTGTCCGCGGATGGGTTTAATACCGGGACGAAAACCCAGCGGCTGCAACAGCGCCTCGGACCATGCGCCGGCGGCGATGAGATAGCGCGCGGCCGTCAGACGACCTTGCGGCGTCTCGACTGCCTCGATTCGGTTGCCGGTGCGGATCAGGCGATCGACGGTGCAATGGGGAAGCAAACGCACGCCGAGCGCCGCGCACGCCGCCTTCAACGCTTGGAGATGGCGCGGATTGCGGACTTGCGCCATGCCGGGAAGGAAGACCGCGCGCTCGACGGACGGAGCGAGATACGGACAAACGCGATGTAATTCATCTTTTTTATACTCGCGGCAATCGACGCCTTCGCCCCGCCATTCGTCGGACGATGTCTCGCCGGAGTCGAGAAAGAGTTCGAGTCCCCCGCAAACGCGGTAGCCGTTGTCGATGCCCGTTTGTTCGCGCAGTTTTTGCGACAGGTCGGGATAGAGCGCGACGCTGTGGGCATGGAGTCGTTCGTAAGGGGTGCGCGCGTGCGCTCGATCGGCGGGAGCGAGAATGCCCGCGCCGGCCCACGACGCCTGTTGGCCGAGATCCCTCTGGTCCACAAGGGCGACGCGCGCCCCAGCCTCCGCCGCAAACCAAGCCGTCGTCAGTCCGATGACGCCGCCACCGAGAATCAGAACGTCCGCCGCATCTGTCATGGTGGTTAGTATAGCGAGGCCATCGGACTCGGCTAACCGCCTGCGCCTATCGAGACTGGCGATCCGGCTGCGATAGCTGCTGGGTTATTCGAGCCACCCGGCAGCTTAGGCATCCGGTTCGCCATTTTGCTTCAAAAACGGGCGACAATTCTCTTGCACGCGAAGGGATTCAAACGAGTGCAATGCGACTCGTCCGGCTCGCAGAGTCAGATAGGTACACGGCAACTCGGTCCAGCAGCCGCTGTTGTAGTAGGCGATCGACGGCAACTGTTTGGCCGTGGAGTGATGGGTATGACCGCAGCAGACGACTTCGCACCCCCTCTTGCGCGCGTATTCGATGGCCTCTTCCTCGATCTTTTGAGCGCAGCGTAAGAAGGTCTTGCTGCCCTTCTTGGCCAGTTTGGCAAAGTAATGCGTTTGGTCCACCCACTGAAGAAATAGATAAGCGCAATCGCCCAACCAAGTCAGGACCGGATGCGCGTCGAGGAAGTCGTCGAAAATATGACCGTGCAAGAAGAGAACGTCCCGACCGCCGCTCGTCAGGATATATTCCTCTTTCACGGTGACGCCCAGAAGCGGAGAGATGATTTCGGACGAGACATCGTGGTTGCCGGATATCCAGATGATGTCGATGCGATCCGATAATTTCCGAATCCAAGATAGCACCTTCCAATGGTGCTTGTTCAGACGACGGAAATCGATCGAATCGAAAACGTCGCCGTTCAAAATGAGCCGACTCGTGGCGATCTCCTCTTCATGCACCATTTCCAGAAACCGGCACAGACTTTTCGCTTGGCAGTTACCGCTGCCCAGATGAATGTCGGAGAGAACGACGGCATCGAATAGCTCGGTTGCCGTGGGCGCGTCGAACGGAAAGTCGGCGTCGGACTCGGCGCGATGCGATGCGGGGTGGATCGGTGCGACGGCTGGATCGAAGGTCGGCGGCGAATATCTCTCCGTCACCACGGTCTGCCCGCGTTCCGAAAATTGGGGAACATCTCGATCCATTCCGGTATTTGGCATCATGGCTTCGCTCTATACGGGAAAGATTACCTTTGATCTTTTATCAAACATATATGCAGATTCATGTAGGATCTTGTGATAATCGAGCGAGGAACGACGAAATCGATGTATCGATCCCATTTCGATCTATCGGCGCGTTCTGTGATAAATGGATTGCGATGCCGTGAAGCCTTAATGAATTTGGCCGCCGACAACTTGACGCGATATTGCAGTGCCTTTAGATTGACGAAAGTATGAATCGTAAATAGGTGGCGAGTCGGAAAAGTAAATGCGATGAGCGATCGGTGATGAAATTGTGATTTTGAGGGTGACGGATTGTCTCCGAATTGGCCGACGCACTATCGCGCGTACGTTCCCCACGAGTCGAATCTCTATGCGAGAGGCTCCATGCTCTACGATTATGATGTCGTCGTGATCGGCAGTGGAGCGGGAGGAGGGACTTTCGCATATGCCTGCGCCCAAGCGGGGAAACGGGTTCTCCTCTTAGAGAGAGGGTATAACGCGACCTCGAACGAGCCGATTCACGACGAGCAGGCGATGTTGATCGACAAGAAACCCTACGACGATCGGCCGGTGCGCGTCAACGGCTCGGAGCGGCTCCTTTATATGGGAGGCGTCCTCGGCGGTGGAACGTCTCTGTACGGCGCGGCTTTGATGCGTCCGAGCGTAGAGGACTTCCACCCCGGCGAACAATACGGCGAGCGCATCCCCCGAGCAATCTGGGATTGGCCGATTACCTACAAAACCCTGGAGAGGTATTACACGAAAGCGGAAATGCTGTACGGCGTGTCCGGCTGCGCCGACGAGGACTACGGCCCGCTCCAGCGACCTCGCAACGGCTATCCGCACAAGCCCCTCCCACTCAAACCGATCAATCGGCGGCTGGTCGTTGCCAACCAGGCTCGCGGTTTGCGGCCTTTCCGTTTGCCGCTGGCGATTGACTTCGACCGTTGCTTGCAGTGTGCTTCGTGTCCCGGCTATGCGTGCATCAACGATTCGCGTCGTTCGTCGGCTCGGCTGGTCGCGCGCGGCATCGAAGAAAAGCTGTCGCTCGATGTGTTCGCGGGGGTCGAGGTCGAACGCTTCGCGCGCGATGCGGCGGGGCGGGTCAACGGCGTCCGCGTTCGCGATCGGGCCACGGGACGGCGAGCCGAGTATCGGGCGAAGCGCTATGCCCTTGCGGCTGGGGCTTTGGCCTCGCCGACTCTGTTGCTGCGCTCCGGCGTTGAAGGACGATGGATAGGCCGGCATTACATGATGCACCTCTCGCCCATCGTCGTCGGCCTGTTTGGCAAGCGCACCGGCGGCGACGAGACGTATATCAAACAAATTGGCTTCGCCGATTACTACCTCGGCAGCCGACGTTATCCGCACAAGATGGGGATCGTACAATCGCTGCCCGTCCCCGGCCCGCTCTTGTTGCGAAAAATGACGCGGGGACGAGTGCCGCTCCGCGTCGTGGAGTTCCTGCGAAAGCGGATGCTGCCGCTCACGGGGATTGTCGAGGATCTACCCAACCCCGCGAACCGGGTATGCCTCGGTGCTGGCGGCCGCGCCGAGTTGTGTCATCGATTCTCGCGCTTCGACCGCGAGCGCGGCCGACACTTGAGTCGCTTGATGCGGCGCATTCTGCGGAATGCGGGAGCGCTGTTCTGCTTGGCCAAATCGTTTCCTTCCAGCGAGCATGTCGCGCACCAATGCGGCACGCTGCGCTTCGGTTCCGACCCGTCTCATGCCGCCGTCGATGCGGATTGCCGTTTGTTCGGCCAGCCGAATGTGTTCGTCGTGGATGGTAGCATTTTGCCGACCTCGCTGGGTGTCGGCCCGGCACTGACCATTATGGCGAACGCTCTGCGCGTCGCGGATGTTGTCGGTCGAGAAATCTAGGTGGACGAATTGATGATGAAACACCGTGCTTTCAAAACGCGCTTGGAACAATATCGCCAGGCGTCGGCCATTCACGGCGGCATTCTGAATGCCTGTATGGCGGCCTTGGCGGTGCGACTATCTCGCGTCCGCATTCCCTCGAAGCGCCTGCGCGTTCGACTGTACCGAACCATCTACGGCAAGAAATACTCAGCCCTGGATGAGTCCGAACTCGAACGACCGCTGTGGGCCTATCCGTCCTTCAACGCGCTCTTCACGCGCGGAGTGCGCGCGGAGTTGCGGCCAATCGCGTCCGCGGCCAATCGGTTCCTCTGTCCCTGCGACGGTGCGGTGCAGGAAATCGGGGCGGTCCAAGAAGACAAGATCCTCACGGTCAAAGGCATTGAATACACCGTCGGCTCGTTGCTGGCTGGGATGGACCCGCGCCCGTTTCACAACGGATGCTACGCGATCGTCTTTCTCTCGCCCAGCGATTGCCACCGGATATTCAGTCCCCAGGACGGAACCATCGACGAAATCATTCATGTGCCGGGATCTCGACTGCTCGTCCATCCACCGTATCAGCGCCGAGAGTACCCGGTCTTTTCTTTGAATGAACGAGTCATCTTGCATCTGTCCACGCGGCTGGGGAAGTGTGTCCTCGTCTTGGTGGCGGGATGGGGGGTGGGCAATATCACTTTCCCACACGGTCGCCCCTTTCGACCGCGACTTCGGCGGACGAGCCGTCTCCAATACGATCCGCCCCTGCCGGTGAAAAAGGGCGATTGGATCGCGACCTTTGAACTCGGCTCGACCGCGATCCTGATCGGTCAGCCGGCCCAACGAGTGATGCCCCTTGTCCGGGCGGACGAAAAAGTCCACTACGGCCAACCGGTATTTTCCATCCAAGGGTGAAATCTCGTTGGGAGGAGACTGTGGACGAAGTGCTTCTGATCGCCAGCGCGAAAGACCCGGTAGCGGCCGACTGCGCCGCTCATGCGAGCCGCGTCGGCGGACGCAAAGTCTCGGTGATTTCGACGGACGGTATTGGCGGCGCGAACGAGGACGGGGCGGACTTGCATCGCGCGGAGGATTTTTTGACCTCGCCGTATCTGGAGGCGCACGCGCGCGACCGTCTCGCCGGAGCGGTTGTCTTTCTGAATCGGAACATGGAGGAACGCGACTGCGGATTGATCGCCGCCGTTGCCGAAATTGCGCAAGCGAAAGGCACCGATTGCGTGTGTCTCGTCGGTTCGTTTCGCGTACATTTCGGAGATCGAAAGGCGGCGCGGACGGAGGAATGGGCCATCCGCCAATTGCGCGGCTTCCAAGGTCGAATTGTCGTGTTTCGCACCAGCCCCATCCACAGTCCATCTTCCCGATTGAAGGCGGGGCTGAAAAAGTTGCGATTCTTAGCCCCCGCCGTGCCGGGTCGATTCAAGGGCTGCTGCGTGGAAAGCGAGGAGCTGTTCGCGGCCATCGACCGTGAAATAACTCGACCCGGCTCTCGAAAGCGCCGCACCTTCACGCTGCTCGGCTCGAACCGGGCGTGGAAAGAACGCCTCGCGCGGGAATGTAGGGAACGGCCGCCAGCGTACTTCGCTCGGTCAATCGCATTATTGTTGCGACTGTTTCTGGTGGGCCAACTTGCGGGGCTGATGTTCGATCTTCTCGCGAGATGGCTTCCGGTGCTAAGGGCGTGGAACTTCGACGCGCTGCGCCCTCGATCCGTTCGAGAATTGCTTGCGCTTTACAACACATATAATTATCGAGACGTGAAAATCGTCGGCTATAACAATGGCGTCGTCCATTTCGGACATAAATATCCGGGTAAAACGCTCCTCTCTACGGTCGGTTGCAATCGCATGGCTCGTCTCGAAGGCGATCTCGCGCGCTTCGACGGCGGCGTTACCATTCGCCAGGCGATGCAAATGTTGCAGGCGCGGGGCAGGGAATTGCACGTCGTCCCCAATTATTCTTACGTCAGTTTGGGTACGGGTTATTTCATCCCGATCCACGGCTCGGCAAGCAAATACGGCACCGTGGCCGAGACGATTGAAAATGTGATACTCTACGATCCTATTGAGGATCGATCTTTCTCGACGTCCCGTCCCGATGCCGCGTTTGGACGCTATGCGTACGATTTATCCGCCAACGTGTTGCTCTTGCAACTCAGCGTGAAAGTCAAAGAAAAGACGTGCTATCGCGTGCGGGTGGAGAAGCTGGCGAACTTGTCGAGCCATCGGATCTGGGACTATTTCCAGGATACTGCCGCCTCGAACGTCGAGATTCGCAAGGCCGGGGCGGCCTCGCCGGAAATCGCGGTTTACCGATATTACACCCGCTCGCCGGACGGAGATGCAAATACCCTGGAATTGCCCCGCGACATTCTGGGCAGTTTATGGGATCGGATCGAGTCCAATCCCATCGCCTCGACGCTGTTCCATTATCTAGCTCGCCGCCTGGCTCACCACGTCGAACTCTTCTTGTCGAAGGACGACTTTGCCGCGTTCTGGGAGACGCATACCGCCTTGCCTCTCTCCAAGATTCAGCTCCGATACATTCGACGCGATGGGTTTCCACACTCGCCATTCCGAGAGTGCGATTGTATATCCATCGACTTATTTATGCTCAAAAAACACCGACGAGCCTTCGAGGCGTATGTAAAGCAGACTTTCCGCGCGGCTCGGTTCAATCCCGGCAAACACAGTATGTGAGCTTCCATGAACACGCGACACCCATTCTTGGATACCTGCGAGGAACTGATCGCGCGACAGACGCCGAATCTGTTTCGCTTCTATTTGAATCCCCATGTGGTCCAAACGTGCTTCTGTTTGAACCGATACGTTCGAGATACCTGGTACGCCGATCGTCCGAAACAACCCAATCATCAGAGCTTTCTCGCCAACAGCTTTGAAGAATCCCTAAGCGGCGCGATCAAATTGGCCCGCTATGCCGCGAGCGTCGAACATCGGTCGCAGCGGGGTTTGATCCTCGACTTCGCGGGCCGTCTCGGTCCCTTCGTCTCCGCCGCGTCCGAAGGCAACTCGCGGATCGAGTTTATTCCCAACCTGGTCGTCCAAACCGACCCGTCGCCGCAGGCCGACCAATGGGAGCCTTTTGGCTTCGCGGTGCTGGTCCTCTCGCCCGCTTTGGAAACGTGCGACCAGCTGGACGAGATTTTATCCGCGCTCGAACGACAGTCGGCGCTGTGCATTGTTTGCGTCGATCGTCCCGGACTCAATCGCTGCCGGCAATCGGCGTCGGCAATGCGGGATAAACTGCATCCCGATATCGTAGTGTTCGACGAATCGTTCGTTCGGCACCAGGTGCCGTTCGGTGCCTTCACCGCTCGGAGAACCCTGTACGATTATTGGAACACTACGAGACATGCCACCTTTCATTCCACGACCTATCAGCCGAATTCGATCTCGACGCTTCATTTTCTGAAATGCGCCGAAATGGACGATCCGGAATTCCTGAGGAGGCTCTCGGAAGAATTGGAAAGGATTCGCACCGATCCGGAGGTATGCCGGTCCCTGTTCGGTGAATTGTATAATCCGTCTCTGCGTAAAACCATTGCCGTGCTGGGTCTGGACACATTCGACGTGCGCGCCGCCGGTCACTATCTGATGGCGAAGGGCCGCCGAATCTTCGACGGTGTGGGAGGGGTTGCGTGCAGCATGCGCGGACACAACCCCGAAAACTACGTCGCGGAGCTTGGAAATCTGCACGGCGTCTTAAATTATCGCGAAGAAGTCTCCGAGCGACTGCGAGAACTGACCGGCCTGGAGTGTATGGTGCCGGCGGTGAGCGGAGCATCGGCGGTCGAAAACGCTTTGCGGATCGGATTGGTCTCGCAACGCTCCAATAAATACATCCTCGCTCTCAAGGGCGGCTTCGGCGGCAAGACTTTGCTGGCCCTCGCGGGAACGTCGAGAGAATCGTATAAGATGCGCGTCGGCCCCCTCTATGAAAATGTTTTGTACATAGATCCGTTCGTCGAGAGTGCCCTCCAAGACTTGGATGCCGCTCTGGACAAATACTCCGTGGGCATCGTACAGATGGAGTTGATTCAGGCCGTCGGAGGGGGACGGGTCGTTCCCGAAAAAATCGTTCGCCATCTGGAGGCGCACCGCCGAAGTCGGGGATACCTGCTCTTCGTGGACGAAGTGCAAACGGGCATGTATCGGACAGGCCCCTTCACTCTGTCGAAAAAAATGGGCATTGTCCCCGATCTATCGACGATCGGCAAGGGAACCTCCGATATGATGTTTCCCTTTGCCGCCACCCTCTATTCGTCGGCCGTTCGGGCGCGCCTGGAAGCGGTCGGATCGGATTTGCCTTCGTCTCTCCGACAGCGCAACGATTACGAGTTCGGTTACAAAACACTCCTTCATACGCTAAGGCACGCCGAGAAATCCGATCTGTCCGAGAGAGTTTCGCAATCCGCCGCCCTGTTCGCCGAGCGGTTGTCCGAGCGACTCTCCTCCTGCGAGGCCGTGCGCGAAGTGCGCGCCTTCGGACTCTTGATTGCCATCGAACTAAACGCTCACAGTTGGCTCCAACGGCGATTCAAGGAAAAGCTGTCTTCGATCTATATTTATAACCTGCTCCATCATCCATTGTTTCCCGTGTTCATGGGTTATTGTCAATACGAACCCAACGTGCTGAAGTTCACGCCTTCCCTGACGATAACCCGCGCGGAGATCGAACGGTGTTGCGATACCATCGCGGACACCCTCCACGCGCCGTTGTATCGCCTGTTGCCGCCCGTCCTGCGGGCAATGGTCGTCTCTCATGTGCGGGACAAATGGAAGGGATATTAACCGTACCGGGCTATTCTCGAATTATCTCCTCTCCCCTGAATACGGGAGAGAGGGGAGTAGCACGGCACGACTTACCGGAGACTCCATGAATCCGTTCAACGCGAATTTTTCCGAACTGTACGATCGGCACCTGTGCCGGCACTCGCAGTTCGGTATCAATCTCATTCATATCCTGGCCGTGTTGGGGATCTATCTGTGCCTGTACGGCGTCGGCTACCACATCGTCGGCGTCGATTGGCCGTTGATCGCGGTCGCGGGCCTCCACGCGGCGATCCTCGCCTTCAATGTCCCCCTGAAGGTTCTGGGTAGCACCGTGCTATTCCTGGCCGCCGTCATCGTTCTCGTGGTATCGCTGCCGCTCGCGCCCATCTGGGTCTACGTTTTGCCCATCTACCCGATCTATAAGATTCAGGTTTG
The DNA here is from genome assembly GCA_021807595.1 of Planctomycetota bacterium. GTDB lineage: Bacteria > Planctomycetota > Planctomycetia > Gemmatales > Gemmataceae > JAJPHU01. Next base: position 12,823 of record JAKBCS010000061.1, read on the forward strand.
GAGTCATAGGGTTTATAACGTGGAGCGCGACACGACGGAGTACGACAAAAAATACAAGAAGGGATTCGTCTTGTTCGTGTTGCTGTCCCTCTACGAGGTGCCGATCTTGTTGAACTATTTAGCCTTCGACGCGAACAACTGGTCGGACGGACGAGAAACCCAATGTCCCTGATATACCCAGGCAAGACGCACCGAAGCTTCAAAAAGGATACCTCAACATGCAGGTTCATGTCATCCAGCGCCAGTACGACGAAGTAATCGCTCCGCGTTACGATTTCGACCCGCAATCGGTAATCGGCGACTCCTTGGATCGAGCCATCGAACAGATTCGGCGACAGGAGCGCGACCGGGACGACGGTACATCGAGTTATGTACTCGATCTGGGCGTGGGCACGGGGCGTTTCTTCGAGAAATTCCGGGCTTATTCTTCGAAGCCGATACATCCGTATGGACTCGACATTTCCCGGAAGATGATCGATGTCGCGCGCGGTCGCATTCCAGACCTCGTTGCCGCCGTCGATGATGCCGCCAATGTGGACGAACAATTTCCGTCGATCTCTTTCGATTTGATTTGCACGCATTTCATCACGGGGTTCGTCCCTCTCGGCGCGTTGGCTCCCAAGGTGTGGGACAAACTCGTCGACGGGGGCGTTTGGTCCTTCGTCGGAGGGACCAAGGCGGGCTTTCCCAATCTCCAACGTAAGGCCGCGTCGCTCCCCCTTAAAAAATGGTTTTTTGGCGGCTCAAAATTAGAGGTCGACGACCACGTTTGCAATCCTGCCGACCAAGACGAAGTAGCGCGAATCTTGAAGGAGAATGGGTTCGCGGTTTGTGAATGCGAGACATTTTGTCCAAATCTTCACTTTAACAACCTCCAAGACTTCATGGAATTCGCCTACTATGGCGGTTGGCTCACTCCATTTCTGGAAGTCCTGGGTTTGCACAAGGCGAATTGGATGATCCGCACGCTCTTGAACGCGCTGTATTTCCCGACGGAAGATCATCACAAAATTGTCGTGGCCTTGGCCCGGAAGCCGTAGAAGCATCGGGCGCGACCAACGCGCGGAGGTCGTTTCCATATATTGCGGAGGGTTTAAGATGCGAATTGCCATTCTCGCCGAGGTGTTTCTGCCGAAGATCGATGGCGTCGTCAACCGGACGATGAACCTGATCCATCAACTGGTTCGCTGCAACGACGAGGTGATGGTTATCTGCCCTCAAGCGGACGGAAGCCAAGCGTGTCCCGTGCCCGTCGTCGAGTTCCCCAGTTTCGCCTTTCCGCTCTACCCGGAATATCGCGTTGCTCTGCCCAATTATCGACTGGTGAAAGTATTGGATCGATTCGCCCCCGATGTGCTGCATTATATCAACCCGTTCGCATTCGGATTTCGCTGTCACGACCTGCTCCATCGTGCCGGCGTCCGCGTACCCAGCGTGTTCTCGTTTCACACGCTTTATGGGGAATTCGTCAAACAATATCGGCTGCTTTATCCGCTGTCGCATCTCCTGTGGTGGTTCACGCGCGAATACCACAATCGAGCGGACGCGAACCTGACCGTATCGAACATCATGCGCGACGAACTCGCGGGGCGCGGGTTCCGGCGCGTCGCGCTCTGGCCTCCGGCGGTGGACGGTGAGCTATTCCACCCGGCTCGGAGTAGCCGAGAGATGCGCTGCCGCCTGGCAAACGGTCGCGCGCCGAGGCCACTGCTGCTCACGGTGTCGCGTCTGGCACCGGAGAAGAACGTCGGTTTTCTTGCCGACGTACTCGACCGCTTCCCCGAGGCAACGCTCGCCGTGGTCGGCGATGGACCGCAACGCGCGGAGTTGGAGCAGCGTTTCGCCGGCAAGAATGCCCACTTTATCGGCTATCTGAAAGGCGAGGAGTTGGCGGCGGCTTACGCCTCGGCGGACGCCTTCGTGTATGCCTCGGAGACGGAGACGATGGGCAACGTCGTCCTGGAAGCGATGGCTTGTGGCTGCCCGGTGGTGGCCCCCCGCGCCGGCGGAATCCCGAACCTCGTGGCACACGGCCACGGGGGTCTCCTGTACGAGCCGCGCAACTTAACGGAAGCCGTCGCGGCCGTCCGGTCGATCCTGTCGGACGACGATCTCCGCGTCCGGATGAGCCGCGCGGCGCGGCAAGCCGTCGAGTTGTTGAATTGGGACCATTCCATTGCGAGGGTGCGCGAGGTGTATCGAGAGGCGATCCGTCCCACTCAGGAGATCTCCGGCCAAGTCAGTTTCCAACAGCGCCTCGCCCAAGCCGCCGTCTCGGGCCTCGTCTTCGCCTTCCAGAGCCTATCGAAAGGCGGTGGTGTCGCGGCGTGCCGATGAATCGTGGAAAAGCGCTCGAAGAAGGCATGGTCGGGCGACTTAAGAGAGACATTCGCTCGGTGCGGGGCCGTTTCTCCACAAGCGTCCTGTCCCGGCGGCTTCGCCATTTTGCTTGCCTCCGGAGGCAGACAAAGGTACGATGAGACTAAGCGGGATATTCGGTGTCCAATCCCGACGATGCCGGTTCGACCGATCCCGATGCGCCGGTCCATCGTCCGTTCGTCATCATTTCCGAGGAGGAGCGCCATGGGAGAGAGTGTGCGATGCTTTGTCGCCGGTTGTCTCGGCGCGGCAGTCGTTCTGATGGGAGGACGACCCGCGCTCGGCCAAGCGCCGCAAGCTGCGAATCCAAACGTCTACGTCAATCCCTTCGCCGCAGGCATGCGTTTCCCCGGCGCGACCGCCTTGGGGCAACCGCAAGCGCCGGCCGGCGCGGGGGTCGGTCGATTGGCTTACGGCGGTTTGGCTCCCGGTCTCGCTTCGCCGGACGGAGGGTACGGCAGCCTGTCCGCCTCCTATGCCAATCCTTCCTTGGGCTACGGCTCGCTGATGAATTCCAGCCCCAACAGCGGCTACGGCGGCGGGTACGGCGGCGGCGGCATGTACGGAACCCAATGGATGATGAATCCCTATCAGGGCTACCTGAGCGGAGCCGCCGATGTCACGCGCGCCAATGCCGAATACTATTCGACCATTCAGCAAGCCAAACTCTCGCGCGAAGAAGCGAGGCGTTCCCACCTACAGACCCGCCGCGCCGCCATTGAGGAAGCCGCCTGGGAACGGGAACACATGCCCGATCCGGAAAAGATTCGTCAAAAGATTCTGGAGCGCGAACTGGCGCGAGCGCGCGTCAGCCCGCCGCTGACGGAAATCTTGGCGGCGCAATCGCTCAATGCCCTGCTGCACAACCTCGTTACCCAGCAAGGCCAGGGTGGACGCGGACCAAACGTCGCGCTGAACGAAGACATCCGCGACCACATCAATTTCCGCGTCGGCAACACACGCGGCAGCGCCGGCTTGCTCAAGGACGGCGGTGCGCTCAGTTGGCCGCACTCCCTGCGAAAAGAAGACTTCAAGGAGGCCCGCGACAATCTCAACACGCTGATGAAAACCGCCTTCACCAGCGTGGCCAGCGGCAATCGACCCGATAGCCGAACCATCAGCGACTTGCGCGCCGGTTACACGAAACTGGCCGAGGCCATCGACGCGAATGTCAACAAAATCGACTTCAACGAATCGTTCGAGGCCAAGCGGTATCTGAGAGACATTAAGGGAACCATCGACGCCTTGAAGGATCCCAACATCTTGATCGTCTTCGATAAAAACTGGAAATCGAACGTCCGCAACGTCGCCGAACTCGTGAAGTTTATGCGGGAAAACGGCTTGGAGTTCGCGCCGGCGACCAACTTGGACGAGCCTTCCTACGTCGCCCTCTACCACGCGATGGTCTCGTTCGACCGCGGCATGCAGCGCACCGTCAACGCCGAAGGCGAACGCTAGCTTCAACGATCGGAACCGGAAGCGTAAGCGACGGGACTAATTCCGTCGCTTACGCTTCCGGCTCCGATTGCTAACCGCCCATCCCTTCTCCTTGAATCTGCAAGCCGAACCCTTCGAGATCGATGTCTTCGCCCTTTTCCGGCTCGCCCAGCCCGCCGCGTTCGAGACTCACGCGGACAAAGCCCCACAGTCCGACGGTCTCGCCGGTGTGATCGTAACCGTTGGCATCGGTGTCGCCTTCGAGCAGCCATCGCCACGAACGCCGCTCGCTGCCGGGGTCGGCCTCTTCCTGCCAGCCTTTCAGTACGCGCTCCACCGCCTGCAACGCCGCCCGGCAGGTCTTGGGATCGTCGAGATGCAAGCGCACTTCGTCCGCCCCCTCCTCGAATACCACGCGCGGCAGAGCGCGGATCGACTCGAACAACCGATGCTCCAACGCCGCCGCCCGCCACGGCGACCACAGATAGAACGTGACGCGCGGCGTCTCGAACACCAGGCCGTACAGGGAAATGCGCATGGATCGTTCTCCTCGAAGGCTCATCGCGTGGGCGTGGGGGCGAGTTCCCCCTCGTCGGCCCGCACGACCTCGTGCCGCAGCGCCGCTCGCAGGACGGCGCGCATGCGTAGATACATCAAACCGCCCAGCAGCCCCAGCGTCCAGTTGATGACGCGCTGCACCAGCGAGCCGAGTACGCCGCTGGCTTCGGAACAGCCCAGCCACTCGTACAACAGGCCGAAGCCCAATTCGCCGATGCCCGCTCCGCCGGGGAAGAACGGGGCGGCCTGAATCACCAATCCAATGGGCACGATCAGAAAATGCTGCGCCAGCGTGGGAATGGCCTGGCCGGAGTCCGGCTGCCACAGCGTCAGCACGGCAGAGTAAAACAGAAACACGAAGCCGACGTGTCCCACCCACGAGAGCATCAACACGCCGAACACGGCGCGCGGCCGGCAGCGGTACATCCACACGGCCCGCCACAACTCCGCCAGCGCCGCGCCGGCTCGAGGCAAGTGTTCCAGCCGGCCGGCGAACCGCTTCGCGCGCCAATCCGGCAACAGACCCAACGCCATCCACACCAGCATCGACGAACCCACCACGATCCACGCCAAGACGACGATGGTGCGGCACTGCTCCGCTCCCTGGCCGATCAATACGCCGCTCAGCCAGAAGCCCGCGCCCAACAAGGCCACGAACCAGATCAACGCCCACAGCGCGATGGCTCGATCCATGATAACCGTGGCCACGGCAACGGTGCGACGGCTCTGCTCGCGCGCCAACGCCGCCGCCTTGATGACATCGCCGCCCACCGATCCCGGCATGAAACTGTTGAAGAATAAGCCGATGAAACCCAGACGAAAAGCGTCGAGAAAGCGGAACGGCAGCTCGACGGCGCGGACGAGAATGTACCAGCGCACGAACGTCAACAGCGTGCTGCACAGGGCGATCGTCAGAGCGAGCGCGAAATAGCCGCCGTGGATCGGTTCGCCCTGCCGCACATGGCTCTGCCAAACGTAGGCCAAGCCGCGCGAGATGCCGCTGAGCGTCACGACCGCGCCCGGCTCCAACGTCGCGCCGTTTGTTTCGACGATGGTTCCACCCGGCGACAGGCCGAATAGCTCGCGAAAGTATCGGCTCCACGCACCCGTCTTTTTCAGCGCGAACTCCAGACGCCCCTCGGTGTCTTCTCCGTTGGCGGCAAACCGTTCGATGGCGATGGATTCTTCCGGCCGATAGGAAAGAACCTTGCCGGTGATCTTGCTCTGGTCCGGTTCGCCGCCGACGACGATCTTGCCGACCGTGCCGCGCGGATCGCCCCAGTTGGACCAGACGACCCACACCATCAGGCCGAGGGCGACGGCGTATTTGAGCAAGTTGATCGAGATACGTCTGTTCACGAGTCTCCTCATGCGCGAAAGGCGAAGCGCTCTTGCGTTAAGTCTATCCCACAAACGATCCGACGTTCGCTCATTCTGCTCGCGAAAGCCGCGCCTGTCTATGGAGATTTTGATTCGGAGAGCGAGGGAGCGATTGACAGCGCGGGACGTGTCCGCTAGGTTATGTTTGTAAGTCGATCCCAAAGGGGCTGTGGCGCAGCTGGGAGCGCGCTTGAATGGCATTCAAGAGGTCGCGGGTTCGAACCCCGCCAGCTCCACTTTCTACAAATCCTTCCAACATCCCATTTTTGGTTAGCCGCGACGCGCAGCGGAGCGCGTTGTCGTCGCGCTCCCCCTTCGGGTCGCGGCTAACCAAGGCCCGCGCTCCCCTTCGGGTCGCGGCTAACCAAAGTGCGCGAGCTAAATCCCCATTTTTGAAATAACTCCGGTCGGTCGGCATCTTATTCTGATAGCTATGGCGAGCGTGGGACCGGAACTTCTGGAGCGACTGACAACGGAGCACGCGGCGGCTTTGGTGCTGTACGCGCGGCAGTGGTGCGGCACGCCCGAAGATGTCGTGCAAGAAGCCTTCCTCAAGTTGGTCGTTCAGAAGAGACCGCCGGACAATCCCGTGCCGTGGTTGTATCGCGTGGTGCGAAACGGCGCGCTCGCGGCCAACCGGGCCGAACGCCGCCGCCGTCACCACGAGACGAAGGCCGCCGCCCGTACCCCGGTTTGGTTTGTGAACGCCGACCTCGCCGGGCTGGACGCCGAGGCTACCACCGCCGCCCTGCGCGCGCTGCCTCCGGAACAGAGCGAAGTCCTGGTGGCGCGCATCTGGGGCGGGTTGACCTACGAACAGATCGGCGAAGCGGTCGGCTGCTCGGCGGCCACCGCCTATCGCGCTTACGTCGCCGGGCTGTCGGCCCTGCGCGAGAAAATGGGGGTATCATGTCCGGATCGACCCACGACGAATTAGCGGAGTTTCATGCCGCCCTGGCGCGCCTGACGCCGACGCCGGACGGGATCAACCTCGCCCAGCTGATGTACCAGGCCGGCCGGTTGTCGGCGGCGCGGCGAAACGGAGTTTGGCGGATCGCAACGGCGGCGTCGATGATGCTGTCTCTCGGCCTGGGGTCCATGCTTTGGCTACGGCCCCTACCCCAACCGACCGAGCGCATCGTCCAGGTGTTCGTGCAGCCACCGGCCCCGCCTCCCGAACCAACTCCGCCGACCAACGACGAACCGACGCCCGCGCTGTCCGAGCCGGACCTTCCCACGGACGCGCGGCAAGCGGGAGGAGAAACCGACTACCTTCGCCTCCGCCGCCAGGTGTTGGCCCACGGGCTGGACACCCTGCCTCCGCCGACGCCGTGGCCCGCCGCCGCCCCACCCGTGGACACAAACACCCTGCTCGACTTGCCCAAAGACAGTCGCGAGCCGTGGATACGATTCCTCAAGCACTCTTTACAATCGGGAGATCCCCTATGATGTTCGTGCGATCGATTCCACGAGCGGGGGGCGTAAGCCCCCTGAGACTAGCCCTCAGGGGGCTTACGCCCCCCGCTCGCCGGGTGAGCTGCGGGTTGTCGCCGATCGTCTTTCTCGTCGTTGCGTCTGTGGCCTCGGCTCAGACGCCGGGGCTCGAGCCGACCAAGCTTACCCTCAGCCCGGCACCCGCTCCTTCCCCGGCCCTGAAATATGTGTTGCTGCCGGAGTTGAAAGACCAGACGCCCGGCAACGCCGCTCTGGAGTATTACCGAGCCTTCAGCCCCGAATGGTGGGGCTTCCTCCGCCAAGAGAAAACGCGAGAGGCCGCGGACAAGGCATTAGAAACGCCGCTCAAGGACTTGCCGCGCAAGGAATTGGCCTGGATTCAAACGAGCCAGATGCTGCGGCAAGTAGACGTTGCCGCCCGCCGCGAATACGTCGATTGGGGCATGACCGAACGCTTGCGGCGCGAAGGTTATTCCCTTTTGTTGCCCGATGTACAAAGTCTGCGCCAGGTCGGCGTACTCTTGGCCGTCCGCGCGCGGTTGGAGATCGCCGAGGGAAACTACGACAAGGCCGTGTACACCTTGCAAACCGGCCTGGCGCTGGCCCATCACACCGGCGATGGAAATACACTCATCCAGGATCTCGTAGGCATCGCGCTCGCTCAACTCACGTTCGTCCAACTGGAAGCGTTGATCCAACGGCCCGACGCTCCGAACCTCTACTGGGCACTGACCGATTTGCCGCGTCCTTTCATCGATCTGCGCAAGGCGCTGCAAGGCGAAAAACTGGGCTTGTACGTTGCTCTTCCGGAATTGCGCGACCTGGAGACGAAACGACTCACTCCCGAACAGCAACAGAAATTGCTACCGGCTCTGGGCGGCGGCATCGAATTGATGATCTATAGCGGGTCAAAACCCAACGAGAATCATCGCCTGTCGGGAACGCTTCTCGTCCTCCGCTCTTATCCCGAGGCCAAAAAGGCGTTGATCGCCGAAGGACGCAAGGCGGAAGAAGTCGAAGCCTTGCCCGCGCTGCAAGTGGTGCTGATCCATTCGCTGCGCCAGTATCAGCGGCTCCAGGATGATGTGTTCAAATGCCATGGCCTACCCTATTGGGAAGCCCAGCCGCGATTGGCGGAGGCAGACAAGCGCCTTCGTCAGGCTCGGCTGCGATTGGAGGCCATGCCCTTTCTCGAACTGCTGCCGGCGATTCAAAATGTGCTTCGCGCCTCCGTGCGCATGGATCGCCGTATCGCCGTGCTGCGCTGCGTCGAAGCCATCCGTATGCACGCCGCCGCCCACGACGGCAAGCTGCCCGCGACCCTCACGGCGATTACTGAGGCACCCATCCCCCTCGATCCCGCGACCGGCAAAGCGTTCGTCTACCGCGTCTCCGGCGACCAAGCGACGTTGTTCGCGCCGCCGCCACAAGGAGAGCAGGCCAATCCGAGCAACGCGATGTCTTACGAATTATCGATCCGTCCCAAGAAATAAGGAGTTCCCATGTACTCAATCGCCGCCGCGCTATCGGCGCTGGCTTTTACGTTGCCCGCCGCCGACAAGGCCGATGCCCGCGCTCGCGCCATCGCGCCGTTCGTCGATGGTCAGACCGTGGCCGTCGCCCATGTGGACCTGACCCGACTCGATGCCGATGCACTGCTGGACTGGGTCGCCGAGGTGGGCCGAGTGGAGAAGACGGAACTTGAGGAAACCCGGCGCGAATGGCGCGGCTGGCTGGCCGACTTCACCAAAGCCGGCGGCAACGATCTGTACTTTGTCCTCAATCTCAACGACTTGCCCCGGGAGCTGATTGGGACGATTGTTCCGCTGGCCGATGGCGTGGATGCCCAGGCCCTCCGCCGCGTTCTGGAACGCATCGGGATGTTCCAGCAGCTTCATCTGGAGACGCACGGCCAGGTTCTCCTCGGCGGGGGAGAGGCGGTGCGAAAGCGTCTGAAAACCGTGAAGCCGGTGGAACGCCCCGCGCTGGCGAAGGCCTTCGCCGCCGCCGGCGACACCGCCGCCCAACTGGTAGTGCTGCCGCCGCCGGACACGCGCCGCATCGTCGAGGAGTTGCTGCCCACTTTGCCTCCGCAACTGGGCGGCGGTTCGACGCGCCCTCTGACGCACGGCGTACAGTGGGCCGCCCTTGGAGTGGACCTGCCGCCGAAGTATTCGATCCGGCTTTCCCTGCAATCTCCAGACGCCGAGTCAGCCGAGAAGCTCAAGGATGCCCTGGTCCCGATCCTCAAGTCCGCCGCCCAACAGCGCGGGGCACGCGATTTCTACCCGGACATCGGCCGACTCGCCGAGAGTCTTGTCCCACGAGTAGACAAAGACAGACTTACCCTTGCCGCGTCCGACAAGGAACTGAAGGGGTTCCTGCCGATCGTGGTGCGGCGCGTCTATCTATACACGACGCGAGGCAAGTCGGTGCGTCGCCTGCAGCAACTCGCCCTCGCCATGCACAACTACGCGGGAGCCTACAAGAATCGTTTGCCGGCGACGGCAAACTTCAACAAGCAAGGCAAGCCGCTCTTGAGTTGGCGCGTCCATCTTTTGCCCTTCTTGGAACAACAAGCGCTTTATCGACAGTTCCACCTTGACGAATCATGGGACAGCCCGCACAACAAGAAACTCCTCGCTCTCATGCCGCAAGTCTATCAAGGCCCCAATCGCGCCTTGAACCGAGAGGGCAAAACCGTCTACCTGCTGCCGACGGGGAAACACGCCGCCTTCAAGGACGGCCCGGAGGGACCGCGCATGCCGGCGGACGTCCCCGATGGGACGTCGAATACCATCCTGATCGTCGAGGCCGACGACGCCCACGCCGCACCGTGGACAAAGCCGGAAGATTTGCCCATCGACCCCGAACACCCCGAACGCGGCCTCGGCGGCCATTACCCCGAAGGCTTCCTGGCGGCCCTCGCCGACGGTTCGGTGCGCTTCGTCGCCAAGACCATGAGCAAGGCGACGCTTCGAGCCGCCTTCACGCCCGCCGGCGGCGAGGTATTGGGTCCGGATTGGTAGGCTCCTGCCGTCTGTCAGGGCGGCTGGATTTCCCTAGTCTCGGTTAGCCGCGACGCGCAGCGGAGCGTGGAACAACGCGCTCCGCTGGCGCGTCGCGGCTAACCCCTGGCGTATTCGGACGCGGCCGGTTCCAGCCTCTCGTCGAACTCGGTCTCAGACGCTAAACTGATCCCAGGCGTTCGCCCTTCCCATCTTGTTTCGTTGCGAGAGATGCAATGCGAAAACCTTTCCTTCTTGCCGGCGTTCTGACTTGCTTGATGGCGGCGGATTGGCCTCAGTGGCGCGGGCCGCAGCGCACCGGCGTCTCGAAAGAGACGGGACTGCTCAAAGAGTGGCCCAAGGGCGGTCCCAAACTGCTTTGGGAGCGCAAGGACATCGGCGACGGCTATTCCACGCCCGCCGTCGTCGGCGACCGCCTCTATCTTCTGTCCAACCGCGAGGGCAAAGAGTACGTCGTGGCCCGCGCCGTCGCGGACGGAGCCGAGATTTGGACAAAAGAGATCGGTAACGTAGGCCCTAATAAGGGTCCGCAATATCCCGGCACGCGCTCGACGCCGACCGTCGAAGGCGAGCGCATCTACGCACTCGGCTCGGACGGCGATCTCGCGTGTCTGGAAAAGGACAAAGGCACTCTTGTATGGACGAAGAATCTGAGAAAGGCCTTCGCGGGCGCGCCGGGGATGTGGGCCTATTCCGAGTCGGTGTTGATCGACGGCGACAAAGTCGTCTGCACGCCGGGCGGCAAGAAAGCGGCGATGACGGCGCTGAAGAAGAAGGACGGCGCGACGCTCTGGGAGTGCGTTTTGCCCGAGGGAGACGAGGCCGGCTATGCCTCGCCCATCGCCGTCGAGGTCGGCGGCGTCCGCCAGTACGTGCAATTCGTGGCCGGGGGGCTGATCGGCGTCGATGCGAAAACCGGCAAGTTTCTGTGGCGCTACGACAAGACGAAGGACCAGGCGGCCAACATCCCCACGCCGGTCTTTCACGACGACTGCGTCTTCACCTCCACCTCGCGCAACGGCACCGGCCTCAATCGCATTAAGGTCCATGCGGATACGGTAAATAGCGAAGAGGTGTACTTCAACCGCACCAAGTTGAACAGCATCGGCGGCGTGGTGCGCGTGGGCGATTGTGTGTACGGCACCGATGCCAAGGGCGCGTTGGTGTGTATGAACTTCAAGACCGGCGCGATCGAGTGGCAACACGCCTCGGTAGGGTTGGCGGCATTGTGCTATGCCGAGGGGATGCTCTATGTGCGCGGCCAAGGCGGCACGGGCTTCGACAAAGAAACTCCGCCGTTCGTCGCGCTGGTGGAAGCCACCCCCGAAGGCTACAAGGAAAAGGGCCGCTTCGAGCAGCCCGACCACGGCGAGCGTCCCGCCTGGCCCCACCCCGTCGTCGCCAACGGACGCCTTTACTTAAGGGATGGCCCCGTCTTGTTGTGCTACGACATCCAGGCGGCCAAGTGAGCGACGCAACGGTCGCGCTCGAGTTGCCGTCCACACTTCGCACGCAATTCCTTCTCGGTTCGCTGCGACCCGAAGGGGAGCGCTACCATACCGCGCTCCCCTTCGGGTCGCGGCGAACCGAGCATCCTTCGCTACAACCACAGTGAAAATACGGTCCCGCGCGCCCCATGCACGCTATCAGGGGATAGCGGCAACAGGGGCAGCGGGCCGTGTCGAGGAGATCGATCGAATCGACCCGGCTTCGATCCGCCTCGCGGGAGGACGGGGCGCGGTCGAACGCATCGGCAACGGCATGACAAGGATAGGCGCGGCGCATAAGAGATTCTCCTCGTGGAAACGGTTAATCGCGGGGAAAGAGCGGTAGGCGCAGCTTGGCGCGGGCGGCGAGACGGCGCAGGTGCTGTTCCCATTGCGGCGTCCAACCGCGACGGCGCAGGTACAGCACGCGGATGCTCTTGACCGCGCGACATACTTCGCACAGATCGAGCGCCGCCGCGGACGGGCGTCGTTCACAATGGACGCAAAGCGGATCGTTTAAGGATGTCATGGTAACGGGCCTGGAGCGCCAGCGACGGGTACACAAGCGACGGGATCAATTCCGTTCGCTCAGACGTTCTTGGATCTGCCGCGCTTCGGGGATCAGGGCGCGCAGGGCGGCGAGCAGCGCGACGGCATCGGTGAGCGTCAGGGCGATCCCACACGTTCGCTGCTGCGCGGGGCTTTCGAGAAAGAGCAAAACGTGTTCCTCGCCGCGAAGGACGCCGTCGGTGAGCGCGACGAATTGCATGGGCAGGGCTTCGAGCTGCATGGGAACTCCTGGGCATCGTGATAGTGTTTATTTGTTCACTATTATTATTGTCCGCGAACGTGCGCGAAAAATCAAGGGCGCGCCCCTGCGACAAGTCGCGTCAACGAGTGCCATTTTTCTCTTTTTATCTCTATTTATCCTTGACAAAGGCGCGCGGCGCGCTCAAGATAGGCGTTTGTCGATGGGACGATGAGTCGCTTGCGAACGCGAAATGCTTCGAGAACTAGGGATATGCGATGTCCGTCGTGGCATCGTCGAAAAATCGGGGGGTTCCATGTCGGAGAGCGAAGTGAAAGATTTTGCCGGCAAGAAGGTCGCTGCGGGCGTCTGCGGCATTCTACTTGGGGCACTCGGCATCCACAAATTCATTCTGGGTTTGACCACGCCGGGCGTTATCATGCTGCTGGTCAGTTTGCTCACTTGCGGCATCGGGGCGGTGGTGATGAGCATCATCGGCTTGATCGAAGGCATCATCTACTTGACCAAGAGCGACGAAGACTTCTACCAGATCTACGCGGTAGACAAAAAGGGCTGGTTTTAATCCTTTCGCAGGTCTTCTTTCAAGAACGTGAAAGAGGGCACGCCTTCGTCTATTCGTTGTTACCCTTCCCCAACGTCTGGCAGCGAGGCGAGCCACGCCGAGAGGGCGGTGCGGGCGTCGGGGAAGGCGGCGAGTTGTTCGGCGCAGCGACCGAACAGATGCAGCATCTCGCTCCGCGCTTCTTCGCGCTCGCTCTTGGCCGTCTTGGCGACAGAAGCATCGCCCGCCTTCCCGGGGTTGCTCCAACCGGGGTTGTTGGCGCTGGCCTTGCCGGGACCGGCTTTCAGCCAATCGAGCGGCTTGTCGCCGCGAACGCTCGCCTCGGCTTGCAGCCGCGCTTGCGCCTCGGCTTCTCGAATGGCCCGCGCGAATCGGCGGTAGTTGCTCGGCGCGTCGCCACGTTCGCCGCGCTCCATCCAGTGCGCGAACACCGAGTGCGGCAGACCCGCCGCCTCCGCCGCGACATGGGCGAAACCACCGGCGCGGATAAAGGCGGCGATCTTTTCTTGGAGAGCAAGCGTCAGACGATAGCGAGCCATCAGACCACTCACGATGCGAGGAGCAACTGCGCCAAGCGGCGCGGCAGGGCGGGACCTATGTACTCGAACCCGGCGGTGAGGCGCGTCGTGGCGTGCCGAAGTTTTTTCAGGCGATGCTCGACGCCGACGGCCAGCGAGGGCGGGCGGCGCATGCGCCAAAGCGGCGACTTGTGCCGGGCGCGCATCATGGCCGGATGCGTCGTGGTCGAAAGGGCGCGGAAACCCAGCGCTTTCCACATCGAGGCTATCGTCGCCGACAGAACATTGCCGATGCCGACGCCTTGATAGTCTGGCAGCGTGACGGTGCGATGTTCGCGCCGCGCCGGCGGTCCCGCGCCGACGAACGGCAGCCAGGCGCTGAAGGCGATGGGCCGTTCGTTCCAGGCCGCGAGGAAGCACGCGGCACCGGCATTGAGGGCATGGCTCAGATAGTGATGCGGTGCGAATAGCCGCCACGCCGATGTCGAGCAACGAACGATGTGCAACGAGATCGTTGGCCGTCGCCGAAGCCACCTCCAGGTAAAGGCATTCTCGGCGGGACGATAGACCCAATCGGGTTGTAGCCAGTCTTCGACATCGTCGTGGCAAGTGACGGCGATGAAGCGTTGGCCGCGTTGGCGGATCGTCTTGCCCAGTGCCGCCGACCCGATCTGGGCTACGGTGCGATCGACGACGCTGCTGTATTCGTCCACGACGGCCAAGTCCGTCTCTTCGGCCAACAGCCGAGCCATCTCGACGCGGAACCGTTGCCCGGTCGAAAGCACATGGAAGGGCCGCAACCACGCCGGCGGCGACGAGAACCCAACTGCCGCTAACAGAGCCGTAATATCTTTAATTGACATAGCTTCGGGGAAGCCGTCGAGCAGGGCGGCATCCTTCGGCCAATCGAAGGGGCGAGCGAGCTGGTTCGGCCACAAGTTCCGGGCGAGGGTACTTTTGCCGCAGCCGGACGGCCCCGCAATCAGTCCGATATTCCAAGCCCGCTCGTCCAGAGGCAGCGACACGTTCCATTGCAGACGCGAGGTCTTCTCGGCGGCCAGATCGAACATGCCGCGAAGCTGCGCGAGGCGCGGCGATTCCACGACGGGTGTTTCGACGGTGATGAGGGCGTGCATGATTCACTCACTGCTCAGCGTCCGTTCCAGAAGCCCCTCGCCCCCCGAGTACAGGGGGAGAGGGGCTTCTGGAACGGACGCTCAAACACAAAATGGAATCGACAAGCCCGGAGCGTCAGCGACGGGCTTGTCGAGATGTGAATATCACGATACCAGCGCCTTGCACTTCAACCCTTCGTCCTGAAAGCGCTGCAACAATTCCGTTTGCGTTTGCTCGTCCGCGCATTCGACGAGAATCAGGAACTGTTCGGGAATCGGTTTGTCACGCTGTTTGGAGGCGGCGGCGAGCGATTGATCGACTTCGGCGTTGGCTCGAGCAATCGATGCCCACAAGTTGGCCACGGCGTCGGAGTCGGTGTGCGTCAAGGAACGCAGACGGTCGAGCGTCGTTTGGTCGTAGTCGGCCAGTTGTGCCAGCGGATCGAGCGATAGCAACAGAGCGCGGGCCTCGGTGTCGCCGACATCCAGCACTTCGACCTCGACTTCCATGTCCGGCGTCAAATCCTTCCGCAAATGTCCATCGATGAGCTTCAATCGCCCATCGGGCAATTCGTAGGCCAAGAGCGAGCGCGCGAAGCCGATCTCGGCATAGAGTGCGGCCAGCGCCGCGCGCTGGGCCTCGCCGTGCAGACGCGGATTCAACTCGTGCGACAGCAGATCGCCGGCCCGAATCCGGCGATGCCCCTTGATGCGATTGCGAATCGTGTTCATTAGCATCACCTCGCGGTCGATGGGACGGCGGAACTTTTGATGTCGTCGATGGCCTGCTTGACGGCGGCCTCGACGGCGGACTTGACGATTTGATCGATGTCGGCCTTGAGGGTGGCCATGACGGGGATGCGGCCGATCGGGGCGGCTCCGGGGGTCTTGATGCCCGCGCCGATGCCATAGTGCCGCAGTAGCCAGCCGCCCGCAGCCGAGAGACCATAGATTAACAGCGTTTCCACGTTCATTGGTCTTCACCTTTCAATAACAAGAACACGAGGACGCCTCCGCCGAGATAAATCAACCAGGGCGGGACATGGGATAGCGGATCGTTTAAGTCCGGATCGAGTTGGGGTCGGTAGGCCGGATCGGCTCGGCGCAACACTTCGGACAACGCTTCCGGCCCACGATATTCGTCCTGCCGGTGCAATACCTTGCCGTTCGCCGCCTGAAAGTAAATGGTCGGCTGGCCGGTGGTGACGAAACCGGCGTCGCGCACGGCCCAATGGTCCGGGGCATAATCCTGCACTTTGATGCGATCCCTCCACGGCATCAGCAACGGTGAACTTTGTAGATCGCTCAACACCTTTTTCCGCGCGGCTTCGGGACCGATGATGGTGAGGCAGAGCCATTGGCTATCGTCGGGCAAGGTCGGCTTGCCGATCGCCTGCAATAGTTCCTCTTTGCCGACTTCTTTGCCGTTGAGCAAATGCTTGCCGCTCGACGGGATGCGCGTCCGATCGAGGCCGAAATTGACCGTGCCGTCCGCTTCGACCCTGCCCGGAGGCGACACCGTGCCCGGCGGAGGATAAGGCGGGGCGCACGGCTGGCCCCAATCGCCGGAAGCGCGTCGCGGAAAATACTCGCGGCTCGAAAAACGATAATTGCCCACTTGCCGTCCGTCCCGCCACAACGCGACTTGATCCGCGTCGTCGTCGAAGTAGCGCCATTCGTAACCGGCGCGAAGAGTGCCCGATGCGAGTACGCAGACGAGTAGTAGGGGAGCAATGAATCGAGACATAATGCACCTTCATTTTAGAACGTACCCTCGTTCCCACGCTCCCGCGCGGGAACGCCCGTCCGGACGCTCCGAGGCTCAGGCCGCAGAGCGGCGAGGCGTGCGTTCCCACGCTCCCGCGCGGGAACGCCCGTCCGGACGCTCCGAGGCTCAGGCCGCAGAGCGGCGAGGCGTGCGTTCCCACGCTCCCGCGCGGGAACGCCCGTCCGGACGCTCCGAGGCTCAGGCCG
>JAKBCS010000206.1 GCA_021807595.1 Planctomycetota bacterium
CCATCGGCGCGAGCG
Source organism: Planctomycetota bacterium (assembly GCA_021807595.1). Classification (GTDB taxonomy): domain Bacteria; phylum Planctomycetota; class Planctomycetia; order Gemmatales; family Gemmataceae; genus JAJPHU01. The sequence continues at coordinate 16 of JAKBCS010000206.1, forward strand.
CGAAGAGCAATTGCTGCAGGCGCTGACCTCCGAGCCGCGCACGGTCGCCGATTTGGCCGTGGAGTTGTATCGCGGGCTGCCGGAGCCGTTAATGCGCTTCGCCGACATGCAAGTACGCGCGGGATTGCACAAACTCCAGCGCGAAGGCCGGGCCGTGGCCGTGGATGCGGAACGATGGAAACAGCCGGCCGGTTTGTGATTCAGTGCTTTTCCAACCACCGGCGCACTTCGTCCACGACGGCGTTCGGGGTCGAGGTGCCTGCCGTCAAGCCGACGAGCGCGCAATCGGCGAACCATTCTTCGCGCAATTCCTTGGACGATGCGACGAGATAGGCCGGACGGCCGAGCGAACGGGCCAACTCGACGAGCTTCCGGCTGTTGTTGCTATCCGGACCGCCCACGACGATAACGATGTCCGTCTGATCCGCCAGATCGCGCAGCGCCTGCTGACGATCCTTGGTCGGCTGGCACACGGTATCGACGAACTGAAGATCGGTGCGAGGGAATCGCCGCCGCATCGTTTCGACCAGACGTTGCACGCGCTCCAGCGGTTGCGTCGTTTGCGCCACCACGCCCAGCTGCAGATCCGGTTCGCATTCGATGCGTTGGGCCAAATGGTCGAGATCCGCTTCATCCTGCACGATGGTGCAATCGTCGAAATCGCCGACGAGTCCGCGCACTTCGACGTGATGGGGCTGGCCGACGACGACGGGGTGCCGTCCCTCGGCGACGAGCCGGACGAGGGCGCGATGCGCGCGGGTGACGAGCGGGCAAGTGGCATCGTGAACGGCGAGGCCGCGTTGGCGAAGCTCCAAACGCACGCGGTCGGCGACGCCGTGCGCCGTCAGCAATACCGCCGGCGTGTGGATGTCGTCTTGTTGCTGGACGCGAACGGCACCGGCCTCATCCAGGGTGGCGACCACGTCGGGATTATGCACCAGATCGCCGAGAATGGTGAGCGGACCGCGCTCGGTTAAATCCAGAGCGAGATCGATAGCGTCGCGCACGCCGAAGCACATGCCGAAGTGTTCCGCCAAACGTACTTGCACGCCGTGACTCTTTCGTATTGGGGGAGCGATCTTGCTAGAACTATCAACTGTAGCTTGCCGAGATGCTTAACGCCGCCGATTGACCATTCAGGCGAAATTGCGTCTGCGGCCCTGTTGCACGATCGCTTCCAGGTGATCGAGATAGTTCGTAAACGCTTTTCGGCCAGAGCGCGTCAGTTGACAGGTCGTTTGCGGCCGCCGGCCGACGAACTGTTTGTCGATGGTGACGTATCCCTTTTCTTCCAGTTTTTGCAAATGCACGCTGAGGTTGCCGTCCGTCATGCCAAGCGTGTCGCGCAATTCGGTGAAGGTCAAGCGCGGGGCGGCGGCCAATGCCGACACGATGGCCAATCGGCCCCGTTCGTGCAGCAGTGGATCGAGTTCGTCGAACAGGTTTTTGAAGACATTCACGAGGACACTCCCTTGCCGGCTTCGCGGGCCGATCGAATCAGGCGACGGATCGATACAGGCGGATGGCGCGTTCGCGCCGCTCCTCGCTCAACAGCGTGAAGCCCAAAAGGAGATGCCCCGCGCCGAACGCCACGGCCATCATGACGATGGACGCTTCCGCACCCACCAACAAGGTCAGCGCGCCCGTTACGAGCATGACGACGCCCAGCCAGCGGATGCCGGACGGAGCATACGCCGACGTGGCCAGCGCTCCCTGGCCGTAGCACAGCATCCACACGCCCGGCAGGTAGAGATGCTCGCCGCGCGCGAAGAAGAATACCGTCAGCACCAGGCCCGCCGCCAGCGATGGCGTCAGAGCCAGCAAAACCATGCGCGTTTGCCGCGTCCACACGCGCTCGCCCACTTCGCGCCCGCGCATCAGCGTGCCCACAAAAGTGCCCATCAGCGAACTGGCGAAGACGAATCCCCACACGGAAGCGAAAGCGACGGGGTCGGCGGCGTCGAGATACAGAAACGCCAACGCGCCGAGAATGGCCAACGTCCCGGCCGCGAGGCTGGCTCCGGCAGTCAACAGGCGATATTGGCACGTCCGCTCCATGAGCGTGCGAATCACTTCCAACGTGTGAGCCGCTTGTCGTTGATCCATAGCACCCTCCGTGCAAACTGGTTTGCCACGCAAAGTAATCTACTCGACGATTGTCGTGCAGTCAAGCCTCGATTGCGGAGAATCAGAGCATCGAATCTTAACCTTGCTTGCGGTCCTCTCATGGCGCACAATGTTGTTATTACCTTCGAGCGCTTTGAGTCGCCGCATTATGATAATGGTCGAAGTGAGAGGAATTTCCTTCGGCAATACTTGCAATGGCGGACCCATGAGTCTGTTGACCGTTCAACTCGTTCCCTCGTCGAAAATACCTTCTCGCCGAACCTATTGGTTGAAATTCTTTTCGATAGTCACCGATCGCCTCGTTGACGAGAATGGTGTGCCCTCGCTCGGAAACTTTCGCGATCCAATCCAAGAGATTTTCTACATCGCGCTGTCGGCACGGACGACCGATAGCCAGTATCGTAAGACTCATCGCACGCTTCGTTACAAGTTTCCCACTTTAACCGACCTGGCGTCGGCCTCGGATGAGGATATTCTCTCGTGCATTCGAGACGGAGGCCTAGGTAAGAAACGCGCGGCTCAGGTTCGCGGCATCGCCGTGGAACTCTTGAAACGATTTGGGGAGAATCCTTCGCGCCATTTGAGGAGACTTTCCGCCAGAGAAGTATTCGACGTTTTGACGGGTTTGCCGGGCATGGGGCCGAAATCCGCACTATGCGTGATGATGTATAGCCTGAACTACGATACCTTCCCCGTCGATACCAATGTACAGCGTGTGGCGTGCCGTCTTGGCGCTCTCGCTCCGCGTTTAAAGCACTGGCAGGCACAACAGCGCTTACCGGCTTTGATACCCGAAGGACGCAGTAAGGAATTGCACATCGGACTTGTCGTCCACGGAAGATCGGTGTGTCTTCCGCGCAAACCGCGCTGCCGCGACTGCATTCTCGTCGATCTGTGCAAGTATGGAAAGCGGCGAGTAACAAAGGAGGCAATGGAGTAATCGTGGTCGGACAAAAGAGGATTCTCCGGCAAAGACCTACGGCCGTGGACTTGTTCTGCGGCGCGGGCGGTATGTCTCTCGGTTTCGAGCAGGCAGGTTTCGACATTTTGCTCGGTATCGATGCGGACGGCCATCACGTAGCCACGCATGCGCGAAACTTCCCGCAAGCGCCGACGCTTTGTCGTTCCATCGCTGACCTCGACGCCGAAAGTGTGTATGCCTCCTTGGGAGGGAAGCTCGAGCTCGATCTCGTTTTCGGCGGACCTCCTTGTCAAGGTTTCAGCCATATGGGACTTCGCGACCTCGCCGACCCGCGCAACGATCTCGTTCAACACTTCGCTCGTTTAGTCGCCGAACTCCAGCCTCGCGCCTTCGTCATGGAGAATGTTCCCGGAATGCTTTCGGGCAAGGCGCGTCCAATCCTAGACCGAACCATTCGGTTTCTCACGGAAGCGGGTTATCGCATTACGCTCCCAGTTCGGGTTTTGGACGCGGCGAATTTTGGCGTACCTCAAAAAAGAAAGCGCCTATTTCTTTTAGGATTGCGCGGCGGCGGCATTTGGACCATTCCCTATCCTACGGGGGCGTGCCCCGGTCAACCGCCGCGACCGACCGTTTGGGAAGCCATCGGCGATCTACCAGACATCGAAAACCGAGACGAGTTATTCGCGAAGGACGAGACAAACTACGACAAGACGCCCTCGAAAGCTTATGCGAAAGTCGCGCGCGGGTTGGCGAGCGATCCCTCCGATAATTCCCATCCCCGCGAATGGTCCGGAGAAATATGTACGGGTTGTTGGCGAGTGCGTCATTCCGAGCAAGCCCAAGCAATTTACGCTGCCACGCCGCCCGGACATACCGTTCCAGGCCACAAACTCCCTCGTCTCGATCCCAATGGGATTGCACCGACATTGCGAGCCGGCTCGGACTCGACCCACGGTTCGCACACGGCACCGCGGCCTATCCATCCGCGCCAGCCGCGTTGCATCACGGCGCGCGAGGCGGCGAGGCTACACGGCTTTCCCGATTGGTTTGGTTTCTATCCCCTCAAATGGCACGCCTATCGCCAAATCGGCAACGCAGTTTGCCCGCCGGTCGCGCGAGCTATAGGTCGAGAAATTATTCGAGTTCTCGATTATACCCCCAAAAAACCTCAGGAATTCATCTCGCTCCCTAACGCCTTCGTCTTACCCGCACATCGACCGCGTACTCTCAAACGCATCCCTCACATGATCCATTACCCTCCCGTTGTGAAATACCTCTTCGAGCTGGTATTTGATGTGAAGCGTTCGGAATTCGACCGAGGGAGATTCACTTTTGCCGATGTGAAAGAGGCGATTCGGGCTACGGGCGTCGATCTATCTTGGACGCGAGCGGATACTTTTATCCCCGAAATCGCCCGCAGTCGAAATGTAAAGCGTATTCTCGCCCCATGTTTGTCAAAAGGATACAGTATTCGCCCGTCCCACGATGGAAGTTTTATCGGCGAATTCGTTCGCGTCGGCGAATCGGGAGCGGTAGACCAAAAGGACATCGTCGGCGTCCGCAGCCGAGATGTAGCCGATGCCGTTTTCGTTGCACCTTCCGGTGTTCTTCTCGATCCGCTAATGGCATCGACCCTTCCTCATTTACTCTCGATGGAAACCGTAGCCCGTTCTCTGTGGCAGATGCGAAAGGTCCACGTCGTTCTCGGCCCAGCTTCGAACGACAACGGCAACGGCTTACGGGTTGAGTATTCGTTGAGCGACGATGGAATTTCGATAAAGGGGGGTCTACTTCTCGTATCGAACGCACGCCGTATTCCCACGCGAGCGCGCATCGGCCGGATAGCTCAAACGGCCGACGTGGATGAAGTTGTTGTACTCGCTACCCTAACCGCCCATCACGTCCTGGCCGCGCGCTTTGAAGATTGTCGAATCTCCCCGCGCGAAGCGTGTCGCGGAGTATATGAAATCGGCACTCTACCGCAAACCTCTATGGGTGAGGAGCAGCGTTCGTGAGCAAGAAGAAAACCGATCAATCCGCCTTTCCGCCTTCCGAGAGGGAGAAGAAATCCAATCGCTACGCGGATATTCTGATTCGAATTTTTGCCGACCACTACAAAACGGGGACGACATCGTTCGAATTTGAACGGGAAGAGATAGAGACAGCAGCCGCGCAATTGAAAGTGAAACTACCAAAGAATCTCGGAGACCTTATCTACAGCTTCCGCTATCGCGCGGAGATGCCTCAAGAGATAGCTCGTACCGCGCCCTCCGGCCACGAGTGGGCGATCCTTCCCGCGGGTCGGTCGAGATATCGCATGCAACTCCGCAAGCTCATTCGTATCCTACCTAGCGAAAATCTCTATCAAATCAAGATTCCCGATGGCACGCCGGAGATCATCGCTCGATACGCTCTCGGCGACGAGCAGGCTCTGCTGGCCAAGGTTCGCTATAATCGCCTCATCGATCTATTCTTACGCGTCGCGGCGTATTCGCTGCAGAACCACTTGCGAACGGCAGTGCCAGAAGTCGGTCAAATCGAAGTCGATGAAGTTTATGTGGGTATTCGGAATACGGGCCAACAATTCATCATCCCCGTTCAAGTGAAGGGGGGCAACGATCAAATCGGGATCGTCCAAGTGGAGCAAGACCTCGCGTTCTGTAAACGGGCATTCCCCACATTGACTCCTCGTCCTGTGGCGGTGCAGTTCAAGAAAGACGAGGGAGGGGAGGTCATCGTCATGTTCGAACTAGTGGAAGAGAACGAGGAAATCAGGGTTCTCGACGAGAAGCACTATCGACTCGTGCCGGCGGATTCTATCACTCAACGGGATCTGGAAACGATGGCGCAGGCTTCCCAGTAGATAATTGAACTCATCGACGTACAGAACCCTCAAAGCGGCAACGACTTGCCATATCCACCAAGTATCGATCTACGAAGTTTCGAATCGCTTTGGTTAGGGAAGACTTGGATACAATGTACGCCGATGTGGATCCGGCATTTTGGTTCGTTTCCTCGGGCATGACGAAGAAATCCGCCACGGGGCAGCGAAAGTCGGGTAGAATGTCTCCACCCGTAAGCTCGTCGTCTCGCTCCAAGACTACGGCTGCGCCGTCGGGACGATAGACGGTGACCGTTTGTTCTTCCAGATCGATAAGCCAAACCAGCGGCACTCCTCGCGTGATGACGCGACCGATGCACCGATTTACCTTCGTCATGCGGTCGTTCGGGGAAAGCACCTCAATCGCCAAGGTGGGGATCTCCTCGTTCCACTTGGGATTCAGATCCGCGAACGGCGATACAGTCGCATGCCGTCCAGCGCGACGGGGCGGCCATCGCCACGGTAGGGAGTCGCCGTGAAGAAATAGAGCTGGCCGCCGCACTCGCGCCAGAGGGAGACGATTTCCGACAGGCCATCGGCGGAGGCATGATGCGCCTCGTCAAGAATCAGTGCTTGTCCTGAAAGATCGTCCGGCAATTTTTCCGGCGTCAAGCGGTTCAAGGCGGCATGCGTGCAGGCAAGGGCGTAATCCTGGGATCCGCGATGACGGAGATAGGGGCTCAGGCGGCTCGCGGAATTGAGCTGCCTGCTGTTGCGCGCGCCCAGGATGAGCGTTTCGGGAATCTCAATGTCCGGCACGGCGACGCCCTGGCAGACGGGGAACACAACGAGGCGATAATCGGGATGGACGAAGGCGTGTTCGATTTGTTGCTGCGGAGCCGCGATCACGGCATGGGTGAAGCGCCGATCGAGCTGCATCGCCACCAACGCAACGATCTGCATCCTTTTGCCGGATCCGGTCGGTTGTTCGACGAGGACGTGTCCCTCGGATCGGCACACATCGGCGATGAGGCGAGCTTGATAGAGACGGAGCGCTTTGCGGGTTATGGCGTTCAAGGTTGATTCTCCGGGAAAACTTAAACCCAGGAGTATTTTACCCTGAACCGGACGACGGCCAAAGCATGGTTGTCATTCCGAGATCTGGAGGACGCAACCGATGCGTCCGGGTCAGGGCCGACTTTCCCGACCCGCAAGTACCCCGCGCAATTCAATCACTCGCTCGGCGGCGTCTCGGCGACCGGCTCAACCGGCTGGGCTTGCTCCTCCGGTTCTTCGCGCGCCACTTGAGCGAGCGAGGCGATTTTGTCGCCTTCGTTGAGGTTCATAATGCGTACGCCTTGGGT
>JAKBCS010000062.1 GCA_021807595.1 Planctomycetota bacterium
CGCCGGTCCATTTTCTGTAAATTACAGAAACCGGACCCCTACCAGAATTGCCCTAAGTCTAGTCGGGGCGAGAGGACTTGAACCTCCGACCTCTTGGTCCCGAACCAAGCGCTCTAGCCAAGCTGAGCTACGCCCCGTCTTTATTTGTGTAGTTATCCTAAGCGCATCCGCCGGATTGTCAACATCAAGCACGAACTCCCTTGAATAGAGACGGAGAAGCTGGGATCGAATTGGCTCAATCCCGAATCGGGGGTAGAATATCGACAGAGGTTTTTTCCTCAAGAGACGAACGGACTTCGCGTCTCGCCCAAAAGGTATGCGCCATGAATCCCGCCGCCACCTTGGTTGAATATGGGACCACCATCGATCCCCAGATCATGGTGACGCCGCCGGATGCGGCGACGCTGGAACTGGAACCGGGACATCCCGGCGAACGCGATGCGGAATACATCCGGCGGCGCGAGCATCTGTTCGCTCTGTGCCGGAAACAACGATTGGAGAAACTCGGCCCGCCGTTCCTCGACTACAACGCCGAGGAGACGCGCATCTGGCGCGAGGTCAGTCCGAAACTCGACGAGTTGCACTTGAAGCACGCTTGCCGCATTTATTTAGACGCCAAGCGCGAATTAGCCATCACCCGCGACGAGATTCCGCAGCTTCGCCATCTGAGCGAACGCTTGCAACGCGAGACGAACCTCCATCTCGTTCCCGCCGAGGGGGCGTTGCCGTATCGCACGTTTTATCAGTACATCGCCGAGCGCGGCTTTCCGGTGACGCAGTTCATTCGCCACGGCTCGCATCCGGAGTTCACGCCGGAGCCGGACATGATTCACGATTGCCTCGGCCACGTCCCACCGTTGATGAACCGCGACTATGCCGAGTTGCTCGTCCTGATCGGCAAAGCTGTCGCCGCCACCAACAAGGGCGAGCAAGTGCTTGCTCTCAAGCGCTTCAGCTGGTTCAGCATCGAGTTCGGCCTGTTGGAGGAAGTCGGCGAGATCAAGGTGTTCGGTGCGGGCATCCTTTCTTCCACCGGCGAGATACCTTTTTCGTTATTCTCCCCCGACGTGGCGCGCCGCCCCTTCGAGACGGAGATAGTCATTAACACCGATTACGATCCTTCGCGTATGCAAGATCGTTTGTTCGTCGCTCCGTCGTTTTCCTTCCTGCGCCGGGAACTGGAAAGTTTGCTGCGGCGTTTCAATCTCATCGTGTGATTCCACAGTTAGCCGCGACGCGCGGCGGAGCGATTTCGCGCTCCGCTGCGCGTCGCGGCTAACCGCGTTCAAAATGGCACGCCCCAGCCGAACCAAACTTGTACGCCAGAGCTGGCGTTGACGGTTTTGGCAATGTCGAGGCGCAGCAGGGTGCGTTCGACGAAGCTGAACCACGAAACATCCAAACGCAGACTCGCGCCGACATCCACGGCGGTCGGTCCCACTTCGCGTCCGGAGATGTAGACGTTGCCGACATCGGAGAACGGCACCACGTCGATGCCGTGTAGGCTCATCACATGGTCGAGGAAGTCGAGGTGGAGATCGCGCGCCACCGGCAGACGCCATTCCGCACTGCTGACCCAGATGCTACTCCCCTGGCGCTGGGCGAGATCGAAGCCGCGAAAATACATGCTGCCACCCATGCTGAAGAATTCGCCTCGTCCCGGAACCGCGGTTCCGCCGAACATGCGCAAGGCCAGCCGCGACTGCCCCAACCAATGCAGAGGGGCGGACAACCACGGCGTGTCGCCGACCGACTCGGAGAAGTCCGGCAGCGATTTGACGAACGAAAATTGGCTGGAAATCTCTTGCATCCCGACTGTGGACGGCTGAATGGCCGCTCCGCCCTGATACCACAAATCCCATCGAAATCCGCCCACTGGGTCCCAATAGGGCGTGAGATAATCCTTGCGGTAGTGGAAACCGGCTGTCGCCGTCTCGTTGAAGCGCGTTCCCGGCAGCGAGGGATTTGCCTCGTAGGGTAAAAAGTTGTCTTGATAGGTGATGAACGTCTCGGCGAACTCCATCGGCGGATAATAGAGACTGGAGCCGTATTTGAAGATATAGCGGCCAAACAAGACGCCGCGCTTGGCGTCTTCCTGTCCGGGATAGAACTGCGCCAATCGCTGCTCGAAATCGTAGCCGACCTGAAAGTGACTGCCCGGCCAATGATCGAACAATCCATCGACGCCCGCCACCACGTCGCGGTAGTCGGTGCGATAGCCGGCGTAGAATCCGCCGACAAAGGTCTGGGTGCGATAGGCGGCGGCGCGAAAGCCGAGCATCGTCGCCATGGTGCGCGGATACCAGGCGTCGTAATAGGCTGTGCCGTAGATCCACGGCCCAAGCACGACGTTCCAACGATCGTAAGAGGTCGTGATGTCGGTCTCATCGAGGAAGGTGCATAACGGCGTGACGCGGGTGCGGAGACGCGGTTTCCAAAAGTTGTTCGCCGGATCGCGGTCCACGAGAATCTGATCGGGATCGACGGCGATTTGCGACGGCTTGTCCGGCAGAGTCATCTCAACGCGCACGCGGTTGTCGTCCAGAGTCTCCACCCGCGCCGATGCTTCTTCCCACTCGTAAGGGTCCGCGCGCGGCACAATGGGAATGCGGATCGGATAGCCGGTTCGACCGGGCAAGGCGATGCCCAATGTCGTCGGTTCGTTGATGTCGGCCTTTTGACGCAGTTCGACCACCACGCGCGTCCCGGCGTTTGCCGCGCACTTCGGCGGCGGGTCCACATGTACCTTTTGGATGCACCAATCGGTCAAGCCGGGGCCGTAGAGCCATTTTTGGAAAAAATCCTCCCACGACTGACCCGTATAGGCTTCCAGCTCGCGTTGGAAGTCGGCGACGCGCAAGATGCGGTAGCGATAGCGGCGGAAGACGCCTTTCATAAAATCGAGGAAGGCGGCGGAACCGAGACGATTTTCGATCAGTCCGACGATGCGCGAGCCTTTATCGTAGGTCATGCTGAACAGCGTGACGACGTTGCCGAAGCTGGACATCGGTTGGACGGCGGGTCCGTTCTCGCCGCGTCCGAGGGTTCCGAGCAGCCCGTAGGAGCGGTACGTCTCGCGTTCGATGTTCGGCAGCCAACCGAACCCGCGCGGGTATTTCATAAACTCGTTGTTCTTGCCGGCCTTCTGGTCCAGCAACCGATGGGCGAAATAGGTGGCCAAACCCTCGTCCATCCACGTTTCGCAGTAGCCATTGGTACCGACGACGTTGTACCACCATTGATGGCAAACCTCGTGGGAGACTAGCGAATCGACGAAGCCGCCCGCCAAATGCGGCAAGTTGAAGATGCGCGAGTCGATCATCACCAGCGTGGCGCATTCGTTGCCATTCCAACCGAAGAACGACTCGGCGATGGTGAACTCCGGCCAGGGATATGGGCCGAACCATTTGCTGTAGGCGGCGATGGCCTCGGTGGCGATGCGCACCATCTCGCGGGCATAGTGTTCGTGTTCTGGAAAGGCGAGGACGCGAATCCGAACGGAGCGCACGCCCCCCTCACCCCCCGCCCCTCTCCCCTCAGAGGGGGGCGAGGGGAGTACCTTGCTCCCCCCTGGGGGGAAAGGGGAGGACGGAATGACCGGCCTTGGCGCGGGTAGTGTGTCTTCCTTCGTTCTTTCGAGGGGCACATCGACAGTTCCCTCGAAGACGCGATAGCGGGCACTGCACAGCAAGGCGAAATCGCGCGCTCCCGGCGCGACGATGTCCACCTGCTGCCGTCCATCGGCTAGAGTGCGGCGCGCGGCGATGCTTCCCGTACAAGCGATTTGCTGATCGGCCGGCAGCGCGACGCGCGCTCGATAGTGCGCCGCTTCGTTGAAGAACGGTTGATGCCAGGGTAGAAACGGCGTCGGCTGCCAGACGCATCCGGATTGCGGCTCGGTGGAGGGCGGACAGGTCGGCGGATCGCGGCGCGGCCCATAGTACGCGAACACCGGCAGCCAATTGCTCAGCGTGGTGACGCCTTGCCACTGGCCCCATCGCCCCTGTTTGGGAGGCAGGCTCAGACGCAATTCCAGCAATACCGTCACCGTCTCGCCGGGACCGACCGGCCGCGGCAGCGACACCACGAGCGCGGTCTTCGTGTCGCCTTCGTAGTGGAAGGGCAGAGCGGGATGCGATGCGCCGGCGTCTTCGAGCGCGATGCGCTCGATGTGCAAGGCGGGTTCCTTTACGCCGAGTGAGTCGTCCGGCGACATCCGCAGCAATTCGAGCGTTTTGGCGGTCAGCCCAATGTCGGCCTTGGGTACGACATAGCGCGAATGGGCGTTGAAGACAAGCTGGCGAGTGGGAACGGATTGCGGATTCGTCCAGCTGGCGCGCAGGACGACCCCAGCGCGATGGGCCTGCACATCGAGATCGATGGCGGCCTCATAGCGCGGCAGCCACTCCGGCCAAGGCTCGGAGGCCGAGACGATGGCGGCGGTTGCCGGCATTAGCAGCAGTAAGGCGACGCAACGCGCCGTCCACATGCAGGCAACCCTCATCCTCACGTCCTCGAACCTCGCGGCCCAAACCGAGGCAGGGGCGGAAGAATTTTTGCCTATTCCTCCTCGCCTTCCCAGCCTCCCGAATTATCGCGCGGCGATGAACGAGAGGTCTCATATCAACCACCCCCTATGCGTGTCCAGAGCAAGCCAGCCGCATGTTAAAAACGAATGAAGGTAACGAGAAGAGGGAGCCGCGCTCGCCTTCGCGCGCCGAGAGTCGTCCTACTTACATGGAACTCGCGCGCCGGCGACGATAGACTACAACTCATTACCCCATCACACCACGAACATTCGGCAATACTCTCGCGTTTGTTCAATTTTGCTCGATTGCTCGTTCGCGTCGTTTGCCGGGTTGGATTGGGTTGGGAATCGGTTTGCTGCGCACAAGGAGAGAAGCCATGAGTCAAGACGAAGCCTGGTTGCAGTTGGCCCGCGAATGCCCGCGTAAGATTCTGGGCGCTTTGCATCGTCAGGGATACTACGTTCATGGGACCAGCTCGCGCTTTCCCGGCAAGGTACTCTGCTTTCACTGCGAGAGTCAACTGCCCGAAGACTGGACGCCTACCGCGGCGCAGGCCGTCGCCTCCCACCACGACTGCGAAGCGGGAACCCAACACTCGTGATTGGGACCGGCGTTGAGCGAAGGGACGATCCGAGTAGCAGATCCTTCGATGGCGATATGGCTCCACAGCGGATAGAATAAGAGGCGACTTCGGGGGAACGATCCTTCGTGTGCGAGAGCCTTCCATGCGTCCTTCCATCCCAAACTTTGAGCATCCGCTGTTGACGCGGCGCACGGCTCTTCAGGCGGGTTCCGTGGGACTGCTTGGGTTGGGGATGAACCATGTCGCGGCCCTGAGAGCCGGCGCAGCTGCGAACGATGCCCTTCGCTCGCCCAAGGCTCGCTGTGTCATCTACATTTTTCTGTCCGGAGGCCTGTCGCAAATCGATAGTTTCGATCCCAAGCCCGACGCTCCCGCCGATATTCGCGGCGAGTTCGGCACGATCGCCACGCGGACGCCGGGCATACGCATTTGCGAACACCTGCCGAGACTGGCGCATCGCAGTCATTTATGGTCGATGGTTCGTTCGTTGACGCATCCCAGCAACGACCATTCGGCAGGGCACGCGATCATGCTGAGCGGACAATCGAAGTTGCCGACCGGCTTCAATCCAGCTGCGCCGCGACCGAACGATTGGCCGAGCATCGCCGCTGTCGCCGGAGCCTTAACCCGTCCGCGCAATAATCTGCCTCCCGCCGCCGTGCTGCCCGAACGGCTCGTCCACAACAGCGGCCGCGTCATTCCCGGTCAGTTTGCTGGCATCATGGGGCCATCGCGCGAGCCGTGGTTTATCGACTCGTCGCCCTTCGATCCCCGCGCCTACGGAGCGTATCCCGAATACGAGTTCGACCACCAACAGCGCCCGATACCGGCCGTTAAACAGAAAGTTTATCAGGCTCCCAATCTGTCGCTGCCGGAAGGTCTCGACGCCGATCGCCTCGACCGCCGCCTCAACCTGCTCAAGAGTCTCGATCGCCAACGACGTGAACTCGATGCCATGGCGGGGACAGCTAGTTTGGATCGTCACCGCCAAGCCGCCGTGTCGCTCTTGATGTCGCCGCGCATCCGCCAAGCGTTCGACGTGACCCGCGCCGAACCGCGCACCCAGGACCGCTACGGTCGCAACTCTTTCGGCTGGTCGCTGCTGATGGCTCGGCGGTTGATCGAGGCAGGCGTCAACATGGTGCAGGTCAACCTCGGCAACAATGAGACGTGGGACACGCACGGCAATATGTTCCCGCACCTGAAGGACAAACTCTTTCCGCCCACCGACCGGGCATTGTCGGCCCTCCTCGACGATCTAAGCGACAGCGGCTTGCTCGACGGGACGCTGATTGTCATGGCCGGCGAGTTTGGCCGCACTCCGAAGATTTCCGGACTGCCGAAGTTCTACAAGCTGCCCGGACGCGACCACTGGGGCGCGGTACAGACCGTGTTCTTCGCCGGAGGCGGAGTGCAAGGAGGCCGCGTCGTCGGTTCTTCGGATCGTATCGGCGGCCATCCCGCCTCCGAGCCGCACACCCCGGAGAACATGGCTGCGACAATCTATGGTGCGCTCGGCATCCCCGCCGCAACCATGTGGCGCGACAGTTTGGATCGACCGTATCACGTCTATCACGGCGAGCCGATGGCCGGATTGCTCTAACAGGTTTTTGAATAATAACTTCGGGTCGCCGCGAACTCAAAGCGAGGAGCCACGCCTACTCGTTCATTTTCTCGATGAGATCTTGGATCTTCTGCGCGTTGTGTTTGATGTTGTTGTTATCGCTGTATTCGATGTTCAGCACTTCCCAGACATCTTTGTTGGTCGAGTCGATCTTGACCACGATCTCGGCGATATAGCGCTTGTCGCTGACGGCTCCGTGGTACTCCATCTTCACGTTCAAATTGGTACGATTGGCGCGCGGCTTGGTATACTCGTACTTCACGAGGTCGATCTTCTTGCCCGTCTTGTGAGCCGCCTTGACGATAGCCGTCCCCACGGCGCGGACGAAGCGTTTCTCTTCGTCGCCGCGTTTCTTAAAGGAAATGCTGTCGTCCGCCGCAGCCAGGGCCGCGCTCAGAAACAGTCCCGCTAACAGGGTCGTGCCCGTCAGGCATCTTCCGATCCGCGTCATGGTTCGTTCCTCTCGTATCCATCGTGAGTCCTCGACGACGAGTGAGTGACGACCCCGCCCGCCCGATTAACTCTCCGACTTCATTCTATCGCGGCGGAGGTGTCTTTTTTACATGGGGCAAAAATATCCGTTGCAAGACGAATGGGAGCATTTATTCCAGACGAGCTTATGCCGCGCACCTCGAATGTGAGCTAGAGTTTTAGAGGCTATCTTAGAGGCTTTCCTCACCCCCCTGAACTCACGGGGAGGGGGCTTCTCGGATCGCCTTTCAGAGGCAATCCTCTAAGCTCGATTTCAGAGCCGCGACCGTGAGGGAGCAGTGGCGAAACGTCTCGAACGACCGCTCACTCACGGTCGCGGCTCGGACAGAACTACCCTATTGAGCAGGCTCTCCTCCCCAAACGGAACTCTAGCCGCCCGCGCACCGTCCAAGACTTTAGCTCAGGGCGCAGGGGAAGGTATCGTCGATGCCAATGGACAGCGTCGAAAATTTGCTCGGCATTCTGCAACGCATGCGGGTAATGACCCCGCAAGAGGTGGACGAGATCGCGCGCGAACTCGCGCCTTGCTTTAACGACCCCCTCGATTTGGCGCGCTACCTTGTAGAGGTCGAATGGTTGACCGATTATCAAGTCGAGCTGCTGTTTGGCGACCGCTGGGAGGAATTGAGCATCGGTCCCTATCTCATTTTAGATCGTCTCGGTGAAGGCGGAGTCAGTGAAGTGTTTCGGGCTTGGGACACGATAAAAGGCCACCAAGTCGCCTTGAAGGTGATGCGCCAGAACCTGACGGATCGCACCGCCGCCGCCCGCGAGTTTCAGCGCGAGTTGCAAGCCGTCACGCGATTGTCGCATCCCAACGTCATTCAGATCCACGATGCTCAGCGGATCGGCGCGCTGCACTACTTTGCGATGGAGTACGTCGAAGGCCTGGATCTGGATCGCCACGTTCGCCGCATGGGGCAGCTGCCCCTCGACCGAGCGTGCGAGTACATTCGTCAGGTGGCTCTGGGGCTTCAGCACGCGCATCAGGTGGGTCTGGTTCACCGCGACATCAAACCGGCTAACTTATTTCTCGTCAAACCGCCGGATCGTCGCGGTTCCGATGCGCTGGTCAAAATCCTGGATTGGGGTTTGGCGCGCGTGCGTCTGGAGGCCGGAGGCGAGACCGACTGCGCAGAAATCGACCGGGATATCGAGAAAGGCATGTTGATCGGTACCGCCGACTACATCGCTCCCGAGCAAGCGCGCGATCCGTGTCTGGTGGATATTCGCGCCGACATATATAGCCTGGGCTGCACGTTGTATTTCTTACTTACCGGAGAGCCGCCCTTCCGCGGTGCCTCGCTGATGCAGAAACTGTTGCAGCATCAAGATGCCGAACGTCCCAAGGTGCGCGGGGTAAGACCCGATGTCCCGGAGGAGCTTGCCGCCGTGGTACTGCGGATGATGGCGCGGCAACCGGAAGAGCGTTATCCCATCCCCTTGTTGGTCGCCGGGGCGTTGCGTCACTTTGCGCACGGAGCCACGGGCCGTCCGGCTTGGTCATCGTCGAACGCCCCATCTCCCGGTTCCTCTCCAAGTCTCGGCACTTGCAAACCCGCGACGATGATCGCCCTCTCTTCCGAAGGCGTGCATGGTTGACGCCGCGCCAAGCGACCACGCGATCCGCGATTTTCCGAGTTTTCTTGCCCCTCACCTCCCGCTTCTCTCTCCCAAAAACCGAGGAGCTTATGCGACACACGCTTGCTCGACGGTACGGATAGACGGCAATGCCGGGATCGCCTCACTTTCCTGGAAAGAGATTCCCCTCGTTTGTATACTAACAGCGGGTTCAACTCCGAACGCTCGATGTGCGGTAAACTTCGTGAATAAACATCACAAACGCCGTTCTCGCCCCGGCACTTCTTCTGGAGTGGATCTCCTTCCGCGCATCGAGCGCGCGCGGATGGAAGGTCGATTTCAACAAGCGCTCGATCTCACCAAGCAACTGCATAAATACGAACCGACGCCCGCGCATCTGGAACTGTTGCGGGAAGTTTATCTGGGACGGGCGCGCCAGCTGCGGTTGCAAGGACAGACGCGCGATGCCTTGACGGTTCTGGAGGCGGCTGCGGAGTTGGAAGGTGCCAGTCCAGCTGCTTGGCGGGAACGCTTGGCCGAAGAAATGGCTCTGTGCGGCGAAGTCGGACGCACGCTGTCGATGCTCGACGATTTGGCCGATACGACGGTTTCCAATCGGCTGCTCTGCCGCGCCGTCGATGCCGCCGTGGCGCGGGAATCCGCCGGTCGCACCGAACTGCCGCCCGCTCTGCAAGCCGATTTCGACTGCATTCTTCACGCCTTCGCCCAGGTCCAGGCTGGGCAAGACGAGGAGGCGCGGCAGTCGCTGCAAACGATCGGTTTGCGTTCGCCGTTTCTCGAATGGAAACTATTGATACGCGGATTGCAGGCGTATTGGAACAACGAGGACGATCGCGCCATCGACAATTGGCAGCGTTTGACCCCGGATCGACTGCCGGCTCGGTTGGCCGCTCCGTTTCGCTTCGCCCTCGATTCCGCGTTTCGTGCCGCCCAGCCTCCGAACACGCAGGCGGCGCTGCAAAAGCAGAGCGATCGCTTGCATAGTTCGTCGCTGCTCCACCTGATGCGATCCCTCCAAGCGACGCTGGCCCATCGCGAAAAAATGACGGCGGCCCTACGCCAAGTCGAGCCGCTGTTGCCGAAATTGCGGGATGAAGCGCCGCATCTCGTACCGCGCCTCGCCTCCTGTTTCTATTGGGCGATCCTCAACTCCGGCCCCGACGAGGCGCTGCGCTATAAGCGCATCTTCGGTACGCCGCCCGACGATCCGAACTTGTACCGCCTGCATGCGATGGGCTTTGAGATGAACGAGGATTTGGAGTCGGCCCATCGCTTTTGGCATCAATACGAACAAGAGATTGCCGCCCATCCGGAACGATGGCCGGGCGATCAGGTTAAGTACGCCCGCGCCCTCATTTGGCAACACATGGGCCAGAATGCGGCCAGCATTCCCGAATCGAAGCCCAAACCCAGTCCCTTCGGCTTCCTTGGAGATGGGTCGCTCAAACCCCTCAATCCGTCGGCCGAGAAGTGCTTTCAACAGAGTCTCCAGTTGGCTCCCGACTTGCTGGAAACGCACATGGCCGTGGTTCGATTTCATGCGGAGACCCGAAACGCGAAAAAGGCGGAAAGGGCGGCGAATGACCTCTTGCAACATTTTCCGAATCATGTCCCGACCTTGGAACTACTCGGCGACATCCGGCGCAAGCAGGGCGACTACGACGAGGCTCTGGGACTGTTCCAGCGGGCCATGAAGGGCAACGCCATCGACCGACGGCTGCGCCGCAAAGTGAGCGATACCCACCTGATGCTTGCCCGCGATAAAGTCTCGGTCGGACAGTTCAACGAAGCGAGGCAACAATTTCAGTTGGCGTTGAATCTCAGCGTCGGCGACGATTGCGCCATGATCCACGCCTATTGGGCCGCCTGCGAATTCAAGGCCGGCGACGACGCCCGCGCCGAGGAATCGCTCCAACGGGCGATGAACCACACGCCCGCCGATGTCGGCATCGCCTATTTGCTCCTGCTTGAAGTGATTCGCCTCAAGTTGCCGCGCCACCTGAAGACCCGCTTCGAACAAGAACTGAAAACCGGCTTGGACGATCCCCGTCCCGAAGGAGCCGTCTTCCTGGCGCGCATCCTCGCCGGGCTTCATACCGGCGGCGTCAAGTACATCGGCCAAAAAGGTCACACTCAGAAAGTTCTCTCGTACATCACCAAGACGCGCACCTGCAGCTATACCGAAGCGCAATTGGAAGAATTGTGTCGCAATCTTCTGGACATGGAAGCCTATCCCAAGACGCGAAGTTTTGCAGAAATAGGCGGGCTTCACTATCCCAAAAATCCCTCGTTCCCCTATCTGCAAGCTCTGAGTTGGATGGAGCAGGGGAATCGCCGGATGCCCGCCTGGAAAGTGTCGAGGATGCTCGATCGCGCCCATGAGTTGGCGCTGGCGCAACCGGCCAACGAAGCCCGCGACCGGATGCTCGAAGACATCGAAAAACGCTTGCGCGAAATCAATCCGTTCAACTTCGACATGCTCGGACGTTTGTTTGCAATGGGTGGCATGCCGAACATCTTCGAGATGAACGAGGACGACGACGGCTCGTAGTGAGGGGCTTCTCGAATCGCCTCTGAGAGATACAAACGATGAACGACCCGCACGAAGTTCTCGGCGTCCTGGCAGATGCCGACGATGAAACCATCCGCCGCCGCTATTTGGAATTGGTACGGCAGTATTCGCCGGAGCATCATCCGGACAAATTCGCCCTCGTCCGCGATGCGTACGAGCGACTACGCGACCGCAACGCGCGGGTGCGCTATCGTTTATTCGAGGCGGGACGAAAAGAATCGATCGAAACCATCGTGGAGGAAATTGCATGTCGGAGTTCTCGCCGCCGGATGTCGCTCAAGGAGATTCTGAACGTAGCGACCAAACCGTGACTCCCGACGCCGTGTCCGCTGTCCTCGCCGATTTTCAAGCGTGGTTGACGGCTTTGCCCGCGACCGCGGAAGATCTCGAATCGTCCTCCGCCGAAGAGTTCATCGACCTGCACACGTTGTTGGCTCAATTCCTGGCGGTGCGTCAGGAAGTCAATCTGCAAACGCGCGCGGTGCGAGCGCAACAAGAACAGAATGCCGAGACGCTGAAGCAATTGACGACGGCGCTGGAGGCCCTGCGTCAAAGTCAGGAGAACGCCGGCGAGGCCCGCGAGGAAGCCATCGACGAAGCCGTTCGTCCGCTGTTGAAATCGCTCGTCGATGTCTACGACGGAGTGGCGCTGGCCAGCCGCGAGATGCAGCGCCTGCGCGATACCGTGCTGCCGAACCTGGAAGACCTCGTCGCGTCCACCGAAGTTGACGAACCGGAACCCGAACCGGAAATTGCTCCCGCTCCGCCGCCGCCGTCGTGGTGGCAGCGCTGGCTCGGCGCTCCGCCGCCGCCGCCGCAGGCACCGAGTAAGCCGGGCAAACCTTCGTCGGAACAACGAGAGCGCGAACGACTGGCGCGCGAGAGCGCCGAGCGCGTCCGCTCGTTGCTCTCCTCGCTGGTGATGGGTTATACAATGAGTTTGCAGCGCATCGAACGCACCCTGCGTCAACACGATCTGGACGCCATTCCGACCGTGGGAGAGCGTTTCGATCCCGAACGAATGGAAGTCGTGGAGGCCGTCGCCAACAGCGACAGGCCGTCCGGCGAAGTCATGGAAGAAGTCCGTCGCGGCTACCTGTGGAACGGCCGCGTGTTTCGCTACGCGCAAGTGCGGGTGGCCAAAGGCTAAAAAAGCCAGCGGGGCGTTAGCTCTCCGATTGTCCGAATCGGGGGCTAACGCTTCCCGCTTGCCGTGGAAGGGGAACGAAAACAATGGATACGATCGTGGGGATCGATCTCGGCACCACCAACAGCGAGGTCGCCCTGGTGCGCGACGGCCAACCCGTCGTCTTCGAGGATAATGGCGATCCGATTCTACCCTCTTTCGTCGGTCTGTCCGAAGACGGTCGCTTGTTGGTCGGACAGGCGGCCAAAAATCAATGGGTGCTTGCCCCCGAACGGACCATCAAGTCTATCAAGCGCAAGATGGGTCAGGACGTGAAGGTTAAGCTGGGCGATCAAGAGTATCGACCGCAAGAAATCTCGGCGATGATCCTCAAGGGGCTGCGCGATCGCGCCGCGGCCCAGCTCGGCGCTCCGGTCAACAAGGCCGTCATCACGGTCCCCGCGTACTTCAACGATGCCCAACGCCAAGCCACGCGCGAAGCCGGCGAACTGGCCGGGCTCGAAGTGGTGCGCATCCTCAACGAGCCGACCGCCGCCTCACTGACCTACGATCCCACCCATCGGGAGATGCGGCGCATTCTCGTCTACGATTTGGGCGGAGGAACCTTCGATGTGTCGATCGTGCAATCGCAAGAAGGAGTCGTCGAGGTGCTGTCCAGTCACGGCGACACGCAGCTGGGCGGCGACGACTTCGACGATCTATTGCTCGCGCTCGTTTGCGACCGCTTCCAACAGGAACACGGTGTCGATCTACGCGCCAATCTCGTGCCCCGTTCGCGCGTCCTCCGCGCCGTCGAAGCCGCCAAACGCCAGCTGTCGTTTCACCCCTTCGCCCGCATTGAGGAAGAGTTCATCGCCGAGAAAGACGGCCAAGCCCTGCATCTCAACATGGAACTGACGCGCGGCGAATTCGAGACGCTGATTCAACCGCTGCTCGATCGCACGATGGATTGCGTGCAACGCGCGCTCGACGATGCCAACCTGATCGCCTCGTCCATTAACAAAGTGGTGTTGGTCGGCGGCAGCACGCGCACGCCGCTCGTCGGCCAACTCTTGGAAGAACGGCTCGGCCAACCGGCGCATCAAGAGGTCAATCCGGATCTGTGCGTGGCGATGGGCGCGGCCATCCAAGCGGCCATCATCGCCGGAGCCGACGTGGGTTCGGTCTTAGTCGACATCACGCCGCATTCCTTGGGCATCAAATGCTTGGACACGAACCGAGGCTACCTGTTTGAATTTTACTTCGCTCCGATCATCCATCGCAATACGCCATTGCCCGCCTCGCGCAGCGAATTATTCTACACCCATCACGACAATCAAGTCGAAGTCGAGATCGACGTATATCAAGGCGAAAACGAGGATGTGCGCCACAATCATCGCGTCGGTCGCTTCATGGTGCAGGGCCTGTCGCGCGTTCCCGCCGGCAACCCCATCGTGGTGCAACTCGATTTGAATCTCGACGGCATTTTGAAGGTGTCGGCGCGCGAACGAGCCACCGGTCTGCAAAAGCAGATCGTCATCGAAAACGCCCTCGCTCGTTTCGAGCGCGAGGAGCGCGATCTGGCCCGCGAACGGCTCGAACAACTGTGGGGCGAGACCCGCGGCGAAGACGAAATCGGCGAGACGAATGGCCCGGCCGAACCGGCGGAAGAGGAAGTGCCAAGCCTGATCGCCAGTCCGCGCGAAGGCCAGCGCGAAGCCGTCCAAGCGCGGGCGCTGTTGGAGAAAGCCGAGCGCCTCCTGGAGCGCGTGCAACCGGAGGACCGCGCCGAGGTCGAGCGCCTCATGAACCGCGTCCGCACCACATTAACGGATCGCCAATGGGACAAACTAACATCGGCGTGCAACGAACTGGCCGACACGCTCTTCTATCTGGAGGACAACTGAGCGTCATGCGTTGTCCCGTATGCAAGGCCGAAAATACTCAAGGGGCGGCTTGCCGTCGCTGTAAGGCCGATCTGTCGCTGTTGTTCGCACTCGAAAAGCAACGGCGGCGCTCGCTGGCGGCGGCGCGACAGTGTCTAATTCAAGGCGACGGGCGCGCCGCGCTCGAACATATCGAGGACGCCGATTGGCTGCGCGGGGACGACGAATCGCAACGTCTGTTGGCGGCGGCGCACCTACTCCTCCGCGACTTCGCCGCGGCATGGCAATGCTATCGCAATCAGCACGAGGCCAAACGAGCGGGATCTCTACCCGGCAGCTAGCGCCGCGGATTCGCCGTTCGCTCATTTCTTCCCGAAAGTTGTTTGCAGTCGAGCCCGTTCGCGGGTACAACGGAGAGACATTCTCTTCTGTTCACTAGGCGTGAACGGAAGTACGGTCTGTCTGGGAGTGGCCCGATATGCTGTCGAAGTTGAGCGCCTTTGCGTTGGTGGGTATCGACGCGATGCCGGTGGAGATCGAGGTGGACGTAGCGGCGGGTTTGCCGAAGACGATTCTGGTCGGCCTGCCGGAATTGACCGTGCGCGAGAGCGTGCATCGCATCGAGCGCGCCTTGGCCAACCTCGGGTATCAACGGCCCGGCGCGCGCACCATCGTCAATTTGGCTCCCGCCGATTTGAAGAAAGACGCCGGGGCGTTCGATTTGCCCATTGCGATGGGGATGCTCGTGGCCACCGGACAACTCTTGCCCGAACAGCTGCGCGACTTCGCGCTCGTCGGCGAACTAGCCCTCAATGGCAGCTTGCGTCCCATCAAAGGCGCGTTGTCGATGGCGATGGCGGCACGCGATTTGGGTCTCAAGAAATTACTGGTGCCGGCAATCAATGCGCGCGAGGCCGCCGTCGTTGCCGAAGTGTCCGTGTTCGGAGCGAACACGCTCAGCGAGGCGGTCGGTATCTTATCGGGGCAACTCGATGCCGACCCAGTCTCGGTGCGGCTCGAAGAGTTGGCGGCACAACTAAACACCTACGACATCGACTTCGCCGACGTGCGCGGTCAGGAATTCGCCAAGCGTGCCCTGGTGGTGGCGGCCAGCGGGGGGCACAACGTGCTGATGATCGGTTCGCCCGGTTCGGGTAAGACGATGTTGTCGCGGCGTTTGCCGACTATCATGCCGCCGTTAACCCCCGATGAGAGTTTGGAGACGACGCGCATCTACAGTGCCACGGGCCGACTCAATCCGGGCGAGGCACTGTTGGCCACGAGACCATTCCGTTCGCCGCACCACACCATCAGCGACGCCGGCATGGTCGGCGGCGGCAGCACTCCCGCGCCCGGTGAAATCTCCCTCGCCCATCACGGCGTCCTCTTTCTCGATGAACTGCCAGAGTTCAATCGCAAAAGTCTGGAAGTGATGCGGCAGCCGCTGGAAGAGGGGCGAGTGACAATCTCCCGCGCGCTGCACTCAACCACGTTTCCGGCCAGCTTCGTTCTCATCGCCGCCATGAATCCGTGTCCGTGCGGCTATCTCGGCGACGCCAAGCACGCTTGCAAGTGCAATCCCATGCAAATCGAGCGCTACATGGGCCGGATCAGCGGTCCCTTGTTGGATCGCATCGACATGCACATTGAGGTTCCCGCCGTGCCGTATCAAGAGTTAGCGGCACCGCAAGACGGCACCTCCAGTGCCGGGATGCGCGAACAGGTGTTGCGCGCCCGTGCGGTCCAAGCGCGGCGTTTCGGCGGCGGCGGTCAACGACTGAACAGTCGCATGAACAGCCGACAATTGCGCCGCTTTTGCATTCTCGAACCCGAAAGCCGATCGCTGTTGCAGACGGCGATGGACGAATTGGGGCTGTCGGCCCGCGCCCACGATCGCATCTTGCGGGTGGCGCGCACCCTCGCCGACCTGGACGGCAGCGAGCAAATCCGCGCCGGCCATTTGACCGAGGCCATCGGCTATCGCAGTCTGGATCGCAAACTGTGGGCGCGCTGAGGACGGGACCGCTCTTGCAACGCGAGGGGTTGTGTCGGACAATACTCGTATGGTGCCCTGCCTCCCTTTGCCGCCCGGATGGGCGCGAACCGTTCGTGTCCATCGTGCGTAACAGCTGCGTGGGAGCGACGGAGATAGGCCCCGACGTGCAACCCCCAACCCCGCGAGTGCCGTGGATAATTCCTCCGTTCAACAAGTCCAAGACTTTCTCCTTCGCTTTGAAAGCATCTTGTTCGAGGCGCTGCCATTCATCGTTCTCGGCGCGGTCCTCGCCGGTATTTTGGAAGAGATGTTGCCGCAACGTCTCATCGCGCGCTTTTTGCCGCGCGGCAACACGCTCGCCATCGTTCTCGGCTCGCTGCTCGGCATCATCTTTCCCATGTGCGAGTGCGGCATCATCCCCGTGATGCGGCGACTGATTCGCAAGGGGCTGCCGCTCAGTTGTTGCGTCGCCTATTTGTTGGCCGGACCCATTATCAACTTAGTGGTGTTGGGCAGCACCTTCGTCGCCTTCTCCGGCATGGAAAAGACGTTGGAACCGAACGGGCAATTGTCCTATCAAATGGGCAGTTGGTGGATGTTGGCGCTGCGGGGCGGCTTGGGCTTTGTCGTTTCGGTTGTTACCGCGCATATTGTCGAGTGGCAATATCGCAAATACGGCAATAAGCTGCTCATGCCGCTGACCATGCCGACGACGCTGACGCCCGAAGACGAGACGGAAGAGACGGAACAGCGCCGCCCGCCGGAGCAGCGATTGTTCAACATCGCCGACGCGGCCCTGCACGACTTCATCGACATCACCGTCTTTCTGATCCTCGGCGCGCTGCTGTCGGCGCTGATGCGCGGTCTGTTGTCGCCAGAGATGGTCTCCGACTTGTCGCGCAACTACCCGGTCGGTTCGATTGGCTTGATGATGGGTCTGGCGGTTCTTTTGTGCTTGTGCAGCGAGGCCGATGCGTTCGTGGCCGCCAGTTTCGTCACCATGCGACCCGCCGCCAAGCTCGCTTTCCTCGTCCTCGGCCCCATGTTCGATCTTAAATTGTACATGATGTACACCCGCGTCTTCCGACCGCGCCTTATCTACACGATTTTCTTGTCGGTTATCGTGCAGGTATTCGTCTATTCGTATGTCACGCATCTGCTTTGGGAGCGGTGTGCGCCATCTTTGATGTCCACGCCGCTGCCCAAGGCGATTGTCCCGTAAGGAGAAGCCCAAGAACAAGTTCCAAGGTTAGCCTCGACCCGAAGGGGAGCGCGAGGCACCCTCGCTCCCCTTCGGGTCGAGGCTAACCGAAGTTATTTTTGGGCTACCCCGAAAACTGAGGAGGTTACCGATGGCTCACGTTCACGATCATTCGCACGGCGATCGCAATGCCTACTACCTCAATCAATTGTTCACCATCACCGTCTGCGGCGCGCTCGGTGGGGTAACGGTCCTGTTGTGGTGGACCGGCAAAATCGGACTCATGTTGCATCCCAAGTTCTTCATCTGGTCGCTGTTGGGAGGCATCACCCTTTTGATATTGGTGCTGATTCGCGCCGCGGCATTGTGGCGCTCCGTCGATGAAGCCGCCACCGTGCCGATTCACACACACGACCACGACCAGTGCGATCACAACCACGATCACGACCATTGCGACCACAACCACGACCACGGCATTCGGGCTGCGGCCCAGACGACGGGATTCGCTGCCTCCCCCCTGCCGATGACCGTTTCGACCCATCCTCATCACCACCACGATGGCGGCCATAGCCACGACCATCCTCACGATCACGATCACGATCACGGCTGGGCACCGTGGCGCTATGTCGTGTTGCTTCTGCCGGTGGTGTTGTATTTCTTGAATCTGCCCAATCGAGGATTCTCGGCGGACGCCGGCGGCGCGGATCTGAATGGATTGGCGCTCGACGCTCCTTCCAAGGTCGATTCCAAGGGGAGTATCGATGTTGGATTCGTGGAGCTGCAACACGCCGCGCTGTCGCTGGAAGCGCGCGACTTTTACGAAGGGAAAGAAGTGACCTTGATCGGCCAATACTACGGCAACGATCCGAAACGCTTCACGCTGCGTCGGTACAAAATCGCCTGCTGCGGCGCGGACGCGGTCAAACTCGATGCCGTCATCATGGTCGATCCCTCCTCCGTTAGTGTGGTCGATCCCGATTTCTATCGCGATCAATGGGTCGAAGTACATGGACGCATTCATTTCTTCAAAAAACCGGGGACCAACGAATATATCACGGCGTTGATTTTGTACCCGACGGATGAATTAAAGATCGATAAACTCGTCAAAAAGATTCCGCGTCCGGCGACGGAGTGGCTGTATTGACCCGCTCGCGCCGCGCGTTCTAAAATGCAAGGGCACGAAGAGATCGTCGAAGCACGGTGAAACCAAACGCGGTCAACGGGAGCCGGCTGTATGGATAAGCGACACGGTTTATGGCTGCTCCCGCTGGCCGTTCTTTGCATCACCGCGCCGGCGGCGGCGCAGATCGTTTTCAAAGAGTCGCACCGCGAACTAGCGGGCGGCCCCGATGCCAACGACGCCGAGCGGACGATGACCGAACGCTTGAACGAACTGAGCAACTTGCACGGCCTCCAAGATCAAATGCAAGGGCTGCTCAACGATCCGTCCTTTCTCGGTAATCTCAACCAACTTTCCAAGCCCGAATTGCAACAACTGCGCGATAAACTGCTCAACGGCACGGGGCTGCAACAAGATCCCAATTGGAATCGCCTGCTCCAACAAGCGCAATCGTCGCAAAAGTTGGACCCCCAAAAAATCGAGATGCTGCGCCAGTGGATGGAGCGCTCGAATCCGAAACCGTCCGTGTCGGGAACGACGGGTTCGGTCGATTCGACCGGCGCTCCTTCCTCGCCGACGGGATTAAATCCCCCGTCTTCGGCATGGCCGACGCCGCTCGCCGAGAGAGGGGAGTCCACCTCGTGGCTCGACCGGCTGCAAGAGGATGGGTTGAAATGGTTCGCGGACAACTTCGACGATGCGGGCGGCGAGATGCTCAACGCCCTCCTCGACGCCGGAGGGAAGGGCGATAACAATCCCCTGGCCGATCTACTGCGCGAGGCGCAGCGGCCGGACTTCGACTCGGCGCAATGGAACGAGCGATTCTCCGGATTGTCCCAATACCTACCGAATATGGGCGAATTGCTCCGCGAACGCGGCGGACTCTGGAACGATGCGCGTTCGATCTTCCACGACGCGCACCCGTCCGCGCTGCCCAATCTCAGCCTGTCGAAACCGGCGTCGGCGCGGGGCGATAGCGACGCATGGATTGCGTCCCTCCTATCCCTTCTATTGCTATCCGCAATGGGTTTTGCCATCTATCGACTGCGCGCTCGTCCCGCCAATCTGAGGACGACCGAAGAGGGAGCGTGGCGATTGGGCGGCTGGCCGGCGTCACCCAACGGTATCTCGACGCGCGCGGACCTCGTGGCCGCCTTCGAATATCTGGCGTTGTCGCAGCTGGGAATCTCGGCCAGCACATGCCACCATCGCGCCTTGGCCGAAAGGCTTGGCGAGCAGGACGGCGACCGGCGCGCCCGCCGCCTCGCCGCCGAGACCTTGGCTTGGCTGTACGAAAAGGCTCGCTACGCCCCCGCCGCCGAAACGCTCTCGCAAGACGAATGGACCGACGCTCGCCTCGCGCTCTGTCTTCTCGCGGGAGTAACGGCCCCATGACGCGCTCTCCCAGACCATTCCTCGCTCTACCCTTCCTCGTTTTCGTTCTTGGGGCGATGGAGATGGATTCCCTCCGCGCTTGCGCGGCTTCACCGACCGATGCCATTCCTCAAGGCCAACGCACCGACGCCTTTCGACGGCTCTTGCATGTACTCGGCTTTCAACCGATTGGGAATTTCACGGCGCTCAAGGCTCGCCCCAGCGAATCGTTGCTGATCGTCCTGGGCGATCCGAGTTGCTTGTCCAATGCCTTTGGCGTTGGTGAACTGCGTTCGTACGTCGAGAGCGGCGGCGCGGTTTTGATTGCCACGGATAAGCCCACCCTCGGCCCCGCCGGAGCGCAGCTGAGCCGCTTGGCCGGAGTTACCGTGACGGGAGAGATGCTGGTATGCGCCCCCGTCAAACCGGACGATATCTACTTTGGAGAGCCGTGCTGTCCGTTTGTCCTTCCGTTTACCGAAGCGATGGGATTGAAAGCGACGTCGAATGTTCTGGGCCTATTGACGACGCTCGCGGGAGTGGGCAATCGTCCCTCTCTGTTCCGCAGCCCCCAGCCCGAGCGCGGAGAGTTGCGGCGCGTCGCCTCGAATGCGCCTTCGCGGCTTGCATTGAACTCCGACAGCTGGTGGCTGCCAAGCGGGATTTATCGTCTCGCGGAGTTGCCCAACCATTGTTTGGATGCCGCAAGTCCGCTGCGACGCACCCCCTCTCGTTCTCCGCCGATCTTGAGGATCGGAGCGCCCGCGCGTCCTTTGCCCACTGCGCCCCCGCTCTTCGCGGTCGGCGGAACAGTGGGCAAAGGACGCGCCTTGGTACTGGCCGATCACAGCCTTTTCATCAATCGCATGATCTTGCCCAGCGACACCGATAATTTGGAGTTTGCCGCCAACTGTTTGCACTGGCTTCGCGGCGGTGCGTCTACGCCCACTGAGGCACTGCGCGCCCTCAACGAAAGCAAGAACCTTGAGTCGTTAACCGGACAGCGGACCAAGGTTCTCTTCTGGGACGATGGCCGCATTCGTTCCGACTTGAACGTGCCCTCGGTCAAGGTTCCCGTCAAACCGTCGATGGCGATGGAACCGGCCATTGTCGCCGCCGTCGATAAGACCATCGCCAATCTCGAAGAAAGAGACGCCTTCAACCGCGCGTTGCTCGACCGTCTCGACGACTGGGCCGGCGGACGCCACCGCCTGCTGCGCTATGTGGTCTATGTTTTGACGTTCGCCATGTGCTTACTCTTGGGCTATCGTTTCCTGTGGCGCGGCCGCTATCGAGGGGATTTCGCGGTACCCGCTCCGGTCGATGGCGTCGAGCCGCGCCGAACCAGCTTATCCTACTTGGACCAACGCCGCCGCTCCCTGTTGCGTTCGGGCAACGTCTGGGAGACGGCGCATCTTTTGGCGCGAGAATTCTTCGACTCGGTCGGCTTTTCCCCGCGCGGCTCTTCGCCTCCTCACCCGCGGATCGTCGATGGGGGTTGGAGGCGGCGTTGGCGATTGCGACGCCTCTGCGCGCGCTGGTGGCGTTTGGCGCGCGGCGATGCCCCGGTCGTCGTAACTCCCCAATCGTTGCGGCGCTGGTTGCGCGAACTAGACGAGTTGAAATCCGCCGCGGCGAATGGAACCCTCCGGTTGACTTGAAAGAGCGCGGACATGAGCATGGATCCCAGCGCGAACAGTACGACGAACGCCGAAGAGCTGCGAGACCTTGCGCCGCGCATGCGCGAACTGCGCGAGCGCGTCGTCGGCGAGATCGGCAAGATCGTCGTCGGCATGTCCGAAGTGACGCATCAATTTCTCATCGCGTTGTTGGCCGGCGGACACGTTTTGCTCGAAGGCGTGCCCGGCGTGGCCAAGACGACATTATCGAAGACGTTCGCCCGCGTTTTGGGCACACAGTATCAACGCCTTCAGTTCACGCCCGATCTGTTGCCGTCCGACGTGACCGGAACCTACATTTTCGACCGCAAACAGAACGAATTCGTTCTCCGCCGGGGGCCGCTGTTCTGCCAAGTGTTGCTCGCCGACGAGGTCAATCGCGCTCCGGCCAAAACGCAATCGGCGCTGTTGGAAGCGATGCAAGAGAATCAGGTCACCATCGAAGGCACTACACTGCCGTTGCCGCAGCCGTTCATGGTGCTGGCCACGCAGAACCCCATCGAACACGAAGGCGTTTATCGTCTGCCCGAGGCGCAGCTCGATCGCTTCTTGCTCCGGGTCGAAATGGGCTATCCGCAGCGCTTCGACGAGATCGCCATGCTTCGGCTGCACAGTCATCCCAGCCTGGCGACCGAGCAGCTATTCACCGCCGAACAGATTCTCGACATCCAATGGCAGGTAGCCAACGTGCATGGCGACGATTCGCTGCTGGAATACATTCTCGATCTCGCCGAGGCCAGCCGTTCGCATCCCGATTTGTCGTTGGGAGCCAGTCCGCGCGCCGCCCTGTGTTTGCTCCGTTGCGCCCGCGCCCGCGCGCTGTTGGACGGACGGCATTACTTCACCCACGAAGACGTGCAAGCCATCGCGCCCGGCGTGTTGGCCCACCGTCTGATCGTTCGCCCCGAAGCGGAGGTCGAAGGGCGCGGCAGCCGCGATGTCGTCCGCGAGTTGCTCGACACCGTGCCGGTACTGGAATCGGGACCGCGAAAGGCACGAAGATAATCCCGTTCAAACCTGCGGCATAAGCGAGGGGTACAAATACCCCATACCTACGCCATAAGCTTGGAGAAACGATATTTCATGTAGATGCCCAACTTCCTCACAATCCCTGCATAGCAAACAAGCAACTCGTGTTCTCTGCGAACGTGTCCGAACAATTCTGTCTTCCTAACTTCTTTATCTACTTATCGTTGTGAATTCCATGCCCTTTGCCGCTCGGGACGGCATTGAACGTGCTTATTGTTGGATGTACACATTGTCACGGAGCTTGAGGAGAACGCAGGATGACGCCTGCGCGACGCTACGCATCTTTTGTCGGATTATCGGTCACCCTTGTGCTGGCGGCGTTCATCGTGTTGGGTTCGGGATCGCTCGTTCGTTTCGATGCGGCGCTGGTGTGCTACACCTTCGCCACGCTGTTCGCCGCGTTTGGCGTCACCTATCGCTGGGTGATGTGGCTGCAACGTCCACCGACCGCAATGTATTGGAAGCGCGGGGGACAACTCTTGGGGCGAAAGGGCGGATTCGTCCGTCACAGTATACCGTTGATGCGTCGATTCTTGGCCGATTTTGCCGCTAATCGCTTCATCTGGCGGCGCGGCTGGCTGCGCGGAGCAACTCATTGGTGCATCATGTGGGGTTGCGTCAGCGCGTTCGCTATCACGTTCCCGCTCGTCTTCGGGTGGGTTCATTTCGAGACGCTGCCGGGCGACTTGACGCGCTATCGCGTCCATGTGTTCGGACTACCGGCGGGCGAGTTCGCCATCGCCTCGTTGTTCGGATTCGTCGTTTTTCACGGTTTGGTGTGGTCGTCCTTTCTCGTGATTGTCGGCGTCTTGCTGGCGCTGCGGCGGCGGCTGCGCGATAGCGGCGCGGCGGCCCTGCAACAGTTCGGCGAAGACTTCCTCCCGCTGTTACTGCTGTTCGCCATCAGCGTGACCGGGCTGCTCCTCACGGTGAGTTACACCTGGATGGGCGGATACGGCTACGATTTTCTGGCCATTCTCCACGCGGCCACGGTGATCTTTACGTTGCTCTGGCTGCCGTTCGGCAAACTATTTCACATTTTCATGCGCCCGGCGCATCTGGCCGTAGGGCTGTACAAGGACGCCGGAAGCGAAGGCGAGCAAGCGCATTGCAAGCGTTGCGGCGACCCCTTCGCCTCGAAGATGCACGTCGAGGATCTCATCGCCGTCGAAAGGCAACTCGGCTACCGCTACGAACTCGAAGGGAAGTCGAAATCGCATTATCAGTGGATTTGCCCCGCTTGTCGCCGCGCTTTGGTTTGCCTGGGACACGCCGCCTTATGGGACGAGCAAAGAAGTTCACCGCAAAGAACGCGGAGAGCGCTGAGAAAAGACGCGCAATCCATCGAACCCCTAACCGTTTAACGCGCTTCACTTTCCGCGGTGAGATGGCTTTTTGGCGAGGATGGATGATTGTGGCCACGTTACCCGTAGCAATGGAGGAAATCATCGAGCGGTTTGGGCCACACTGCGCCTATGCCATTGATACCGACGGAAGCACGGAGAACGAGCGCCTCGTCAAGACGCACTGCTGCTTCTGCGGCCAACAATGCGGTATCCAGCTGAAGGCGCGCGGCAACCAAGTCATCGGCTTTGAACCGTGGGAAGAATTTCCCTTCAATCGCGGCATGCTCTGTCCCAAGGGGGTGAAGCGCTATCTGCAAGGCTCGCATCCCGATCGGCTACTGCACGCCTATCGGCGCGATCCTTCCTCGCCCGGCGGCTTTCGGGCCATGTCGTATACCGAGGCGATTGAGCGCGTGGCCTCCGCCATCGGAGGCATTCAAGCCGCGCACGGCAACGATGCCTTTGCCGTTCTCAGCGGCGCGAGTTTGACCAACGAAAAGGCCTATTTGATGGGCAAGTTCGCTCGCATGTGTCTGAAAACGTCGAACATCGACTACAACGGACGGCTGTGCATGGTCAGCGCCGCGGCGGGCAACAAACTCGCCTTCGGCATCGACCGCGCCGCCAATGCGTGGTCCGACATCCCCTTGGCCGATGTGGTGTGGATCAGCGGTGCCAACATCGCCGAATGTGCCCCTATCACGACCCATTATGTCTGGCAAGCGCGCGAGAACGGGGCGAAGATCATCGTCGTCGATCCTCGCATCACTCCCATCGCGCGAACGTGCGATCTGTTTCTTCCCGTCAAACCCGGACGCGACATCGCGCTGTTCAACGGCATCCTCCATCTGATGATTGAAAACGACTGGCTCGATCGCGATTTTATCGAGCAACACACAGTCGATTTCGACAAGGTGGCCGAACACGTCCGCGCCTGGACGCCGCGGCGCACGGCGGAAACGACCGGCATCGCCGAGCGCTCCATCCATCGAGCGGCTGAGCTGTGGGGTACGGCGCGGACCAGTTTTCTGTTGCATGCGCGCGGCATCGAACACCATTCGCACGGCGTCCAGAATGTCTTGGGCGCGATCAACATGGTGTTGGCCTCCGGGCGCATCGGCCGGCCCGGCTGCGGCTACGCCACCATCACGGGACAGGGCAACGGTCAGGGTGGACGCGAACACGGCCAAAAGTGCGATCAACTGCCCGGCGGGCGCGACATCGCCAAGCCGGAACATCGCGCTCATGTCGCCAAGATTTGGGGCATTGAGGCCGACGAATTGCCCGGTCCCGGCGTCGATGCCTACGAGATTTTCCGCAAAATCGATCGCGGCGAGGTACGCGGCCTGCTTAGCATTTGTTTTAACCCGAAAGTCTCGCTGCCGGACAATCACTTCGTCGGACGGATGCTCGACAAGTTGGACTTCTACGTCGCCATCGACTTCTTCCTCAACGAAACCGCTCGTCACGCCGAAATCGTGCTGCCCGGTTCGCTGCAAGAAGAGGACGAAGGCACGGTCACGCAGATCGAAGGCCGGGTCATCAAGATCAACAAGTGCGTCGATCCGCCGGGCGATGCGCGTCAAGATTGGCGCATCGTGCAGGACATCGCCGCCGCGCTGGGACGCAAACGAGGTTTCACGTTCGAGAGTCCGAGCGCGATTTTCGCCGAGTTTCGCCGGGCATCTTCGGGAGGCATCGCCGACTACGCCGGCATCACCTACGAACGCATCGAGCACGAGTACGGGGTGTTCTGGCCCTGTCCCTCGGAAGATCACCCCGGCACGCCGCGCTTGTTCGAGCCGGACTCGTGGAACCCCATCGCCAAGGGACGCGGGCGTTTCTATTTCTCCGACGGCAAGGCCCGCTTCCACGCCGCCCCCTACACGCCGCCCGCCGAAGATGTGGACGACGATTATCCGATTATCCTCACGACTGGCCGCGTCGTCAGTCAGTTTTTGTCCGGCACCCAAACGCGCCGCATTGGTCCCTTGGTCGATCAGTACGCCGAGCCGCGCATCGAGATGCACCCGCGCTTGGCCGAACGTCTCGGCATCACCGACGGCGACTGGACGACCGTGGAATCGCGCCGAGGCTCTTGCACGCTTCGCGCCCAAGTCGTGACGACGATTCGCCCCGATACCGTGTTCGTGCCCTATCACTGGGCCGGAGCGCGCAGCATCAACCAAGTGACGATTGCTGCGCAAGACCCGATTAGCAAGATCCCGGAGTTCAAGGTGTGTGCCGTGCGCGCGTTCAAAGCCGCCGCGCCTTCACAATGCGAATCGCTGTAGCGAGACCATACATGCCGATTCCCGACCAGTTTGGCTTCTTCATCGACCCGACGCGCTGCATCGGCTGTCGCGCCTGCGTGCAGGCCT
This sequence comes from Planctomycetota bacterium, assembly GCA_021807595.1. GTDB lineage: Bacteria > Planctomycetota > Planctomycetia > Gemmatales > Gemmataceae > JAJPHU01. Next base: position 26,541 of record JAKBCS010000062.1, read on the forward strand.
GCGCCGAATGCGACACGCACAAAGGGTTGCCGATGATCCATCTGGAATATCTCGACCGCGCCGCCTCGACGCAGACCATGCCGATGGTGTGCATGCACTGCGATTCGCCGACCTGCGCCGAAGTATGCCCCGCCGACGCGATCAAAAAGGGCGAGGACGGCGTGGTGCGCAGCGCTTTGAAAGCCCGCTGCCTGGGCTGCAACAACTGCGTCCTAGCTTGTCCGTTCGGCGTGCCGAAGATGAACAGCGACTTCGATCTGATGATGAAATGCGATCTTTGCTACGACCGCACCTCCATCGGCAAAAAACCGATGTGTGCTTCGGTGTGCCCGAGCGGTGCGTTGTTTTTCGGCACTCGCGAAGAAGTCGAACACCAGCGACCGCGCTCGATGCCGACGAATAACTTCCAGTTCGGCGCGCAGACCATTCGCACCAAAGTAAGCATGATGGCACCGCGCGACGGCCCTCCGCCTCGCGTGGAAGTGACGGCGTTCATGCACGGTGAAGCGGAAAACACGTTCTTTTCGCTCGATCTGATGGAAGCGAGTTTGTTCGAGACCGACGGAGGGTGCGAATGAACGATGCCGCGAATCCCGGCACGGTCGCTCCCAACGGCCTGCCGATGAACGAGCAACCGGCCTGGAGAAGAGATTTTCCCATCGATTGGCCGCAGGATCACTTTGTCGCCCGCCGCGACTTTACGCGCTTCCTGGTGCTGACGAGTCTGCCGTTCGCCCTGGTGCAAGTGGCCGTCGGCGTGTTGAACTGGATGCGGCGCGATCGTCGCAAACCAACGTCCAAGCCCATCGCCGCGTTGGCCGATATCCCCATCGGTGGAGCGACAACCTTCTGCTATCCGGAGAAACACGATCCCTGTTTGTTGCTGCGGCCCGATGAAAACACTCTGATGGCCTACAGTCAGAAATGCACGCATCTGGGCTGCGCCGTCACACCGAATGTGGATAAAAACTGCCTTTATTGTCCTTGTCACAAGGGATTTTTCGCTGCGGACACCGGCAGGCCGGTGTCCGGTCCCGCGCGTCGGCCCTTGCCGCGCATCCTTCTGGAAAACCGCGACGGTGTCGTCCATGCCGTCGGAGTGGAGGTAAACGCAACATGAACCGTTCCCTAACGCGCGAACAGACGACGACGATACTACAAGGCATTCTGTGCCTGGTTCTTTTCGTGGTTCTGCTGCAAGTATGGCTGTTGACGGCGACGATGAACGCCTGGATGGGCGGCGACGATTCGGTGTTGTGGCCCGCCGCCGCCGCCAGCGCCGTCTGTGCTTTCCTAAACTTCGGCCTCCTGCGTTACCTCAATCGGCTTGCCGTCTAACGATTCTTTCTTGTGAGAGGATGCGATGAATCTGCGTGAGTTTCGCCGCGCCGGTCATTTTCCGACTTTGATCTGCGCCTTTTTGTACTTCGACGTCAGCTTCATGGTGTGGGTGTTGATCGGCTCGCTCGGCGTGAGCATCTCGGCGCAACTCGGCTTCGATCCCGTCACCGACGCCGCCAAGAAAGGCTTCATGGTGGCCGTGCCGCTGTTGGGCGGCTCGCTGCTACGGCTGGTGCTGGGATTACTCACCGATCACATCGGGGCGCGGCGAACGGCGTTGTTGGGCATGACGCTGACGACGATTCCGCTTTTACTCGGCTGGTTGTGGGCCAGCAGTTTCTCGGAGATTTTGTTGGTCGGTTTGTTGCTCGGCGTGGCCGGAGCGAGTTTCGCGGCGGCGCTGCCGTTAGCGAGCCGCTGGTATCCTCCCCAGTATCAGGGCTTGGCAATGGGCATCGCCGGGGCCGGCAACAGCGGCACCGCTTTGGCCACTTTCTTCGGCCCGGTCTTGGCGCGCTCGCTCGGCTGGCACGCCGTCTTCGGTCTGGCTCTCCTCCCACTCTTGTTGACGCTGTGCGTCTTCGCCGTCTTGGCGAAGGACAGTCCTCAACAGCCGCCGCCCAAGTCGCTGCGCGATTACGGTGTGGTTCTCAGCTACGCCGATACTTGGTGGTTCTGTTTGCTTTACTCCGTGACCTTTGGCGGTTTCGTCGGCTTAGCCAGCTTCTTGACCATCTTCTTTAAGGACCAGTATTTTCCCTTCGACATAAAGAGCGGCGAGATTTACGCCGGCTACATTACGACGGCGTGCGTGATCTCCGGCTCGTTCCTGCGGCCCATCGGCGGCTATCTTGCCGATCGCTTCGGCGGCATCCGTATGCTGATGTTTTTATATATGGGTGCTGGACTCGCTCTCCTGAGTCTGACCAGTCTGCCGCCGCTGCCGGTTGCGGTCGTATTGTTGTTCGCCATCATGGGTTTTTTGGGTATGGGCAACGGCTCGGTATTTCAACTCGTGCCGCAGCGTTTCCCGCGCGAGATTGGCGTGCTGACCGGCATCGTCGGCGCGGCGGGCGGCATCGGCGGATTCCTCTTGCCGAACGTCTTGGGCACGCTGAAGCACACGACGGCCAGTTTCGCTCCCGGTTTCGCGGTCTTCGCTCTGATGGCGTGTGTGTGCGTGTTGGTGTTGTGGTGCTTGCGTCCGCGCTGGGAGAGTGAGTTCCTGGCCGCGACTCCGTCCGCCACCCCCGCGACGGAGGCGATCCTCGCCTCCGTCAACGCCTCGGCGAACTGACCGTATCGTCACGGTTTTTGATCGACGGGCGTTTTGTCCCGCGATTTGCTCTCCGG
>JAKBCS010000207.1:0-2669 GCA_021807595.1 Planctomycetota bacterium
CATGTGAGGCTTGCGACCGTTTCGGTTGGCCCGCTCAGGGCATCGCCAACCGTCTCCGCCGACACCCAGCCGAGATTCGGCAACTGGCCGTCCGCCGCCGAGCCATCGACGAAATCAACGCCGCCCATATCGCCGAACTGCGTATCTTACCTGGGCAGGTCTCGAAGGCAGCGGATTTCTCTCAACAGTTGGGTCTGCTTTCGGCAGACGCTCTCCTTGTCGTGGTGATGCAAGACAACGGCCTCACCACGCTCGCCAGCCTGGATAGCGACTTCGACCGCGTGCCTGGAATCACTCGTTACAGTCCGGTTTGATTGCTCGACGAACTCAAGCGGAAGACCTTGCCCGCTTGCCGCGTCGATGCAGTTCCATCGCCGTATTGAGCGCCGTCTGTCCGCCCAGCGTCGGCAGCAACGCATCCCGCTTCTCGCGCTCGATGATCCGCACTACCATATCCCAGGTGATCGGCTCGATATAGGTGCGATCCGCCGTCTCTGGATCGGTCCTAATCGTCGCCGGGCTTGTCGTAAAGGCAGTGTCGGCACGCTATGATAGAGACATAGCGTGGGAAGGTGTTGGAACCACTGCCCTGAAAACCGTGCGCGAAGGAGGCATGAAGGATGCCGGAAGACCTGTTGCTGGCACTGGAGAAAGACGACACTCTAGCGGAGAGTCTAGCAAAGATCGAGGACGACCTGCGCGACGTGGGCCGGATCGCGGAACGAATGACGGGAACGGCTCTGACGTTTGAGAATACCTGGAGACAGATCGTTGCCAAAGTCGCCAAAGGGCAAACGGCTGAGATGCAAGCAGCACGCCCGCGCTTGCTGAGCGGCTTCGAGAAGCGGCTTGACTTTCTCAAGAAGACGCACGCAGTGCTTAGCGGATACCACAAGCAAGAATGGACGGAACTACCTAACCCGGATGTTTTTCTCTCGGAAATCGCCGAGATGGAGCGCTTGAAAGCCCGCGTGTTCGCCCCTTGGCAAACGGCGGAAGACCTGGAAGATTTGGCAGCGCGCGATTATCCCTCGAACACGACGGCTCTTGAGCGGCGGAGATCGCAACGCCAACCACCGGAATCGAGCGGGAGGCGGCTGGTATTCGGTAAAGGTACTTGATAGAGTAATCTCGATAGTGAGATCGCAACCGCACCTGAGAGGAAAGGAACGCGCGCATTGTGAGAAGAATCGCCATTTTGCCGACGCTCCTAACGCTGAGTAACGGCGTATGCGGATTTGCCGCCATCGCCTATGCCAGCAAAATCGGGCCTAAATCGACGCCCGAAGAGTTGGCTTACTATTTCGTACTCAGCGCGTGTCTGATTTTGGTGGCGATGCTTTTCGACGTGTTGGACGGCTACGCGGCACGGCTGTCGAAGTCGGCCAGCGATTTCGGCGGCCAGCTCGATAGTCTGTGCGATGCCATTAGCTTCGGTGCCGCCCCGGCGTTCCTTCTACTACGATTGGGCATGGATTGGCACGAAAGTCTAGTCGGTCAAACCGTGGCGATGATTGCCGCTCTCTACATGGTTTGCGCCGTGCTGCGCCTGGCGCGCTTCAATCTTGAGAACTCTCCCGATCCCGCGTCCCACAAGCGCTTCAAAGGACTGCCCTCGCCGGCGGCGGCCGGTTGCGTCGTTTCCCTGGCCATTCTCCGCTCGACCGAGTGGAGTGCGAACCATCCAGAAATCATGACGCCGTTCGTCAACATCTGGGCCCCCTTAGGGACACTCCTTGCAGCCCTGCTGATGGTGTCGCGCGTCTCCTATCCCCACATCACCAAGCAGATTTTGCGCGGACGCCGTTCGTTCCGCGTTCTCGTGCAAGTCGTGATGGTGTTGTTCCTCGTCGCACGTTTGCCAGCTTTCGCCTGCTTCTTGTTCTTCTGGGGTTACGCCCTGAGCGGCCTGCTGCGCCACGTTCTCTTCCGGACTGCGCGGAACACTCCTCCGATCGCGGATCTCGACCGGGGCAACGAACCCAGCATCCACTAATAGCACTCCATCATGTTCACCGGACTCGTTGAATCACTCGGTACGGTAAGCGATGTCGCTGTGGAAGGACCGGGCTGCCGCCTGACCTTGACCGCGCCGGAGATTGCCTCGGAGTTGGTTCTCGGCGAGAGCGTCGCCGTGAACGGAGCTTGTCTCACGGTCGTCGCAGCCGACGCCGAGGTCTTCGCTTTCCAGCTCGGCCCCGAAACACTGCAACGCACCAATCTCGGTCAATTGTGCCGAGGCGACCGCGTCAATCTCGAACGCTCGCTGCGGCTGAGCGACCGTTTGGGCGGCCATCTCGTTCAGGGGCACATCGACGGCGTCGGCAGTGTCGCCGAACGACGCGTCGAGGGCGATTGGGTCACGGTCTGGTTCCGCTGCGCCCAAAACCTGACGGAACAGATGGCCCCCAAGGGATCGGTCGCCGTGGATGGAGTCAGCCTGACGCTGGTGGATGTTGCCACCGATCGATTTAGCGTGGCGTTGATCCCCCACACCTTGGCCCACACCACGCTCGGATTCAAGGAAGCAGGGGCCGCCGTCAATCTGGAGACCGACATGCTGGCCAAGTATGTCTGGCGTATGCTCAATCCGCAAAAATAACCTCGGCCCGGCGCGACGCGGAGCTGAGAGCCGATCCGCAAAACTCCCCCCTCGCCCCTGTACTCAG
>JAKBCS010000207.1:2769-7136 GCA_021807595.1 Planctomycetota bacterium
AATCTCGGAAGACTCCCCCCTTACCCCAACCCCTCTCCCCCCTTAGTACAGAGGGAGCGGGGTTTCTCGGATCGCCTCTGAGTGTGGTGGTGCCGCGCTCCGCGTTGCAGCCGACCTTGGCATGTAGAATACGAAAAGCGTATCGATTTTTTTCCGAACCCAACATAAGGCGGCGCTGTCTTCGCCTCCATGAACGACACGGTGACGATGGACGCTCATACCCTGGAGCTGTTAGAGTTTCACAAGATCCGCGAGTTGCTGGCCGGTTACGCCGCTTGCTCGCTCGGCAAGGAATTGGCGCGCCAACTCGAACCCAGCACCGACGCCGAACACCTTCGCGGCGAATTGGCGTTCGTCGGAGAAATGGTCGAAGCCCTGGGGCAAGGACTTGCGCCGCCCTTCGGCGGCTTGCACGACGTTCGCCTCCTCGTGCGCCGTGCCGCCATCGGTTCGCAGCTGACCGTCGAGCAGTTGCTCGAAGTTGCCGACACACTGACTTGCACCGGCAACATTTATCGCTATCGCATGAGGCTGGGCGACCGACAACAGCGGCTCGCCGACCTGATTGCTCCCATCGAAGACCTTGGGCCGGTCGCCAAGACCATCGGCGGCTGCATCGACGGGCGCGGGCACGTTCTCGACATGGCCAGCCGCGAATTGGCCCAGATAAGGCAAAAGCTCGGCGATGTCGAGGAGCGCGTCCAGAATCAGATTCGCCGTCTCCTCCGCGATCCCGAACTCCGCAAAATCCTCCGCTATCCTAACGCCACTGTCAGCGGCGACCACTACGTCCTTCCCGTTGCCGTCAATCATCGCCACAAACTGCAAGGCGTCGTCCATCGCACCAGCAGCACCGGCGAAACCGTGTTCATCGAGCCGTCGGGAGTCGCGTCCCTCAGCGCGGAGCGCTCCGTCCTCAAAGGCGAAGAGGAGCGCGAGATTCGCCGCATCCTACGGCGTCTCAGCGGCGAAGTCGGCCGCGTCGCCAAACCGCTGACTTTTGCCATCGACATACTCGCTCATCTCGATTTGATTCACGCCAAAGCTCGCTACAGCCGCGATTACGATCTGTACGCTCCGGAGATCAACACCGAAGGGCAAATGTGGCTGCGCCAAGCGCGGCATCCGTTGTTGTTGCATTTGTTCCGCGGCGAACCGGCCGCGTTAGCTGGTGAGTTGTCTGACTCCAACCCGGCAGCTAACGCGGCCGGTTCGCCGCGTACCGTCGTACCCATCGACCTCCGCCTCGGATGCGGTTTCAACCTGCTCATCATCACCGGACCTAACACCGGAGGTAAAACCGTCTGTTTGAAAACCGCCGGTCTGCTCGCGCTGATGGCCCAGTGCGGCATGCACATCCCCGCCGGAGAAGGGTCCGCCGTCCCCGTGTTTCAACACATAATCGCCGACATCGGGGACGAACAGAGTCTCGAACAATCGCTCAGCACTTTCAGTTCGCACATTTCACGGATCGCGTATATCCTCAAAAAAGCGGATGCCCGCAGCCTCGTCTTACTCGACGAGTTGGGTGCCGGCACCGATCCGACCGAAGGGGCGGCGCTCGGCCGGGCCATTCTCGACGAACTCGACCACCTCGGCTGTCGCGCCATGGTGACGACGCATCTCGGCGATTTGAAAACCTACGCTTTCCACAACGACCGCGCCGAGAACGGCGCGGTCGAGTTCGACGTGGAAACGCTTCGCCCAACCTATCGCTTGCACATCGGTCAATTCGGCATGAGCAACGCCCTCCGCATCGCCCGCCGGCTCAAGCTGCCCCGCGAACTGCTGCGCCGCGCCCAACGCTACCTCCGTCGCCGTCAACGCCGCGCTCCAGAGATGGCCCAGTTGCAGAAGCTGCGCGAGGAAACGGAGAAGGCGCGCGCGGAAGCCCTGGTAGCCCAGCATCGAGCCGAACAACAGCGCGAGGCGTTGCGACAGAAGACCGAACAGATGGAGCGCGAGAAAGTGGAGGCCGCCGCGCTGCGCGAAGCGCGGCTAAAACTGCAACCCAACGATGTCGTCCGAGTGCCGCGCTTCGACAAACCCGGACGCATCGTTCGCGTCGATTTCAAACGCAACCTCGCCCTCGTCAGCATCGGCATCGGCCAGTGGGAAGTGCCGCTCGAGGAAATTTTCCCGAAGAGCGGAAAAAATACTTGACAACTGCTGAATACCCGGCTAGAAGAAAAGGACCGTCTTAATCTCTGAAATGCGCATCCAACGGATGATGAAGATGATCGAGATCAACATTGTCTCCAAATTTCTCAAAATCAAGCAGCCGTTCCGATTGCGTTGCATCGGCACGAGCATTTTGACCGCCATGATGGTGCTTTTACTCGTCCAGACGAGCGAAGCCGCCGAGAAACGGTTCGTCGTCGTCGTCCAGCGCGAGAAGACGGAAAAGGGTTTGATCGCCGGCAAACTCTCCGTCGATGGCAAGGTCATTGGCACCGTCTACGAGAACGCGGACAAGAAGATTCCCGCCGGCATCTACCGAGGCGTGGTCCGAATGGAGTCCAAGAAAAACTTCGTCCAAGGACCGGGCGGCAAACTCGGCCATAAAGGCGATTTCCTCCTCGAAGTGGCGGGAGTTCCGGGCCGAAGCGATATTCTCTTCCACGCGGGAAACAAGAAAGAACACTCGGAGGGGTGCATTCTTTGCGGCTCCAGTATAAAGGACAAGAAGGGTGGCGATTGGATTGCGCCGAAGACGCTCAAGGAATTGCGGCTGCTCTTTTACGACGGCAAAGACAATCCTACGGGTACACCGGACAAGGTGATTACGGTTAAAGTAGAGGATCGATAATTTTCGCCCCGAACCGATTTACATCCGAGAGGGACAGGCCATGATTTCGTGTAGATTCACGTTCGCGGTTTCTGCCGTCGTCCTTGCGGTGACGGCTTTCGCGCTCCTTGCGGCCTCTGATAAACGTGTGAAGCCAGCCAATACCGACGAAGGTCAGAAGCAATTCGATGAGATGAAGGCAGCCTTCAACAAGCTCTCCGATGATCATAAGGAGTTGGCCGACCGATTCGCAAATCTTAAAGGTGAATTCAAAGAGCTTAAACGCGAAAATGGAAAGCTGATAGACGAAAGTAATAAAAATTTGAAAGAAAAAATTCGACAAGTAAAAGGAAACTTAGCTTCTCTCCATGAAAGAACCGGCGTGATTGAAAAACTTCCGAGAGTAATGTCGGGGAGAATAAAACTCGACAAAGTACGCAGAGGCGAAAGTACATATATCCTTGATGTGTCCCAGCAAAAAACTCTTGGAGTCTGTGCTTGGGTTGCTGAGATCCCATTTGGCCTGGCCAAGGCGAGCATAATTTCAGTAGCTTTTGACCCTGAAAAAAAGCAGTGTCGTGTAATATACAACTCAAATTGGAATCAAGTCACCGAAAACTGGCTGAATTACATCGTTGTATATGAGCCGTAGACAAGAATAGCTTTGTAAAAAGTGGCCTGGGTCTCCCACGAGAGTATCAGGGTAGCAGGGCTTGCCCGTGCCAGATTCCACAACTTGCTCGCCAAGAAGCTTTGCCGAATCTAGCCGCTTCTAAGGCCTGCTACGCTGATGCTCGTGCGAGAGAAACGGGCCGGAAAGGGAAGCCGCAATGTGCCGATCCGTTTCCCGAGGGGTCTTTCTGTGTTCACTCGCCGCCTTCGTTTACTTCGCTGGTGCAGGGTCTTCCGTTCTGCCCTTCGCTGCTTTTTCAGCGAAAGGGACGAATAGCAATGAGTCCCTCGATCTGCGACCAATGGATGGGAAGCTCGCGCAAGAAGTCGGTCGAATCAACGAGAATCTCCGCACTCTCTACATCTCTGTCCACAAGCAACGGAAGAAATTGGATTGTGGGAAAGCTATCTGCCAGTTGAAGAAGCAACTCGACGCTCTGAAAAAACTCGATTATGGTTCTTCTTCTACCGATGAATTAGTTCAACGGTTCGTATTTCGTGATCGCGCTGAGGGCTTCATCCACGCTTGGGCTACTTTTAGTCTTCTAACTATTGATGCCAATCAATGTGGTACGCTTCCCACACATCGTGAGAAACTACTTGCACTTGATCAGGACCGGCGGGATCGGTCGTCTGTCTTATCTCTTCTCATGAACCTCTACTCTCACATCCGTGCCGCAGAGGGAGATGCGCCCGATCCGCTCCGCGTCCGCCTCAAGGACGGTGCCGGGTTTTTCAACGAGTTCGCTTACAACTATTCGTGGAAGGTAAAAGAAAAGCCAAACTACGTCAATCATGATCGTTACCTTCCTTCGACATTCGACCTCATCGGCACCCCCAACGATGCTCCTGAGGCTCCGCGAGACCTCCTCAGTCTGTGGGCGCTCGTCAACCTTCAACTCGATAC
>JAKBCS010000208.1 GCA_021807595.1 Planctomycetota bacterium
GGGCGATACGATCCACATCGATTATCGGCCTGAGCAAGGAGGACTGACCTTCACACCAGTGACACCGTAGGTGTTGCTGCGCCGGCAGCGAGGCACATCGGGTGAAGGTAACCCTCGCTCTGGGTCTTACGGAGAAACACCAGCCGCCGGGCGACATCGGTAACGAGATTCCATTAGCCGAGGTACCAATCTCACGGGGGTACCGACCCCCAAAACCCGATCCGCGAAAGCGCACAGGGATGTGCGGTCTCGTAGAGCCGATCGTTTCCGGAGGAATGATTCCGGAAGCCGAACAGGGAACAGAAGGTCGGTGGACCGAAGAAGAGAGGGAAGCTCCGCGGGCGCGTTCGGATGAATAAGATAATTACAGATAGGGACAGGACGACGATGCGAGAGGTCAAACCGAATGCCTTGGGACGCCATTACTTCGATTGCCACGGTGATTTCGATGGTCGCCTTCATTCTGACGGCTCTGTACGTTCGAGCCGAGTTGAAGGCGCTCGACAAGGATCGCTATCTGACCGTCACGCACGAGTTGTTCAACATTTGGCAGAGCAAAGAATTTATGGAGGCGCAGCTATGGCTGCTGCATCGCTTGAAGGAGACGAACTGGCCGGATTTTGTGAGCAATCATCGCGCCGATCTCGGCGAGTCGGCCTTCCATCGCGTCGGTTCGTTCTACGACCGGGTGGGGACGCTGGTACGTCTGGGATTGGTGAATAAGGATGAGATTCTGGTGACTATCGGGCCGCACGCGATCGCCGTGTGGCGGAAGATTCGGGACTTAGTGGAAGAAGTACGGCGCGTGGAGCATTCCACGTTGTTCGCCGATTTTGAGCGCCTGCTGCCCTCGTGCCACGAATGCTATGTTCCCGAACTCGGCCCCGAAGGGCGCGTCGCTCCGTTTTCCCTCCGTCAACCGAGCCGTATAGCGTTGGCCGAGGCGAAGTCCCGACTGGATCGCGGCGATCCCCTTGCTTTCGTTGATGTGCGCCGCGCGGACGAAGTAAAGGCCGAGCCGCGCTCGCTGCCGAACGCAGTCTGGCTCCCGCCGGAGGATGCGGCGAAGCGACTGGAGGAATTACGGCGCGATCGGGAAATCCTCGTCTACTGTGCCTGACCCGATGAGGGAACCAGCACCCGTGTGGTGCGATTACTCCACGAGAAAGGTTATCGCGCCTCGGCTTTGGTGGGTGGGTTCAACGCCTGGCGCGAGGCAGGCTACCCCCTCGTGCCGCTCCGTCGGTAGCAGGAGGCGTCACTTCACCCCCTTGTTCCAATAGATGCGGGCATTGTGCGAAGCGCGGCCGACGGCGACGAGATCGATGCGGCCATCACCATCGAGATCGGCGGCAGCCAAGTCTTCTACACGCACTCCGCCCTCATCGAGTAGCTGACGCTCCCACTTCGTCCCCGTCTCATCGGCGGCCTTGAAGATGCGCACGCCGCTTTTCTCGCCGGGTTTGTCGCTGAGGTGATCGCGCACGCCGATTATCAATTCGTCGCCGCCGTCGCCGTCGAGGTCGGCACACCAAACGGCATGGCCCCAGTTCAATTTGTCGTCGATTACATGACGTTCCCATAGAGCGCGGGCATCGGCGGAAGGGGTGTAGACCACCACTTTGTTGCCGTGCCACGGTTCGATGGTGGCGACAAACGGCCGACCATTCTTGAGTTTGCCTCTCTTGACCTCGCTGGCACCGCGGCTCTTGTCGGGAAGGGCTTGATCGCCCGCGCCAAGTTGGGAGCGCGTCCATTTCTCGCCATCGTGTCTGAGGACGTTCACTCCTTCATAGCTGGCCGTCAAGATACTATTCCGCTTGCTGCGCGGTTCCGCGATCGCCTCGAAATTGTGAACGACGTGCATCGACTCATCAAGGACAATCGGCTGCCAACGGTCGCGCACGGGATCTTTGGGGATTTGGTAGCCCAGCACTCGCACCGGACTGCCATCCATATGATTCTTGGCACCCGTGCTGTTGCGCCCCATCAGCGGAACGGCGAGGAGGACGAGTTTGCCGTCGTTATCGAGATCGGCGAAGCGAATGCGGTGCAAAGTCGGCTCCTCGCCGATCGGGTAAACGCTCCACGGTTCGTCGAGCGTTTTGCCGCGGCGAAGCCATTGCAGCGTGCCGCCGGACTTCGTGTTCGACGGATTCCAGGCCGCTCCGAGCGCGAAGTCGATTTTGCCGTCGCCGTCGATATCCGCCGCCGAAATGCAAACGTTGTCCGGCGTGGTCTGATTCTCGATGATGTTGCGCTGCCGCCAGGACGGGTTCTGGTACCACACGACGCGCCGTTGATCGACGACCACGATGTCCTTCTTGCCGTCGCCGTCAACATCGACGAGCAACACCGCGTAGCCGACGCCGAGATCTTTCGCGATCTCTTGAACGCGAAAGCGCGTAATTCCCTTCGCTCCCTCCGCCGCCGGGGAAGCGGCGGGCAGGACGTCGAGCAACGGCGCGAGGAAGACGAGAAGAGCCGCACCTCCAAGTGAGAGACGACGGTACATCGCGGGAGCCTCCAAAGGTGGAATGCGAACGATTCACCTTTGGTGTTATAGCGAAGGCGGTGCAGACTCAAGTGCGAGTCGCCGATTTCTTACTTCTTCAACTCCAGCATACTGCTCGGTCCCTGAATCTGAGCCAAGCGGATGCGGGCGATCTCGGCGTTGCGCGTACTGGGGAATGCTTTGACGACGCGCTCCAGGTTGAATATGGCCTGCTGCGGTTGTCCTTTTCTGAGCCAAGTTTCGGCCAACGAGAGATACATGCCGCTGAGGCGCTCGGAGAGTTGCTCGCAGGCTTGCCTGGACGCTTCCGGATTGTCTTTGATCTCGGCGGCGAGTCTGCTTGCCTCCGCTCCCTCACTCTGATTGGAGTAAGCGGCGATCAGCGTTTCGCACCGATCCAGACAAGAGAGGTATTGTTTGCGACGATAGTCCTCTCGCGCCAGATCGAGCATCTCACGGGCGGCGAGGTTCTTGGAATCTTCGTGAGGCGAGACGCGGCTGGCCAGTGACACCAACAGTTTTCCGCCTTCCCGCGCTGCCTGAGTGCCGGGGTAGACGCGCACCAACTCCGTTACGGTTTCGACGGCTTGGGGTACTTTGCCTTTCTCAACGAGTTGGCGCGCTTCGGCGCATCGGCCGGCCGCTTGCTGCTCCACGTCTTGAAGCAATTGTTTGGCTTGCGTTTGAATCGTGGCGTCCTTGGACGATTCCGCAAGGGGTTTCAACAGAGCCAGGGCGCGGGGATAGTCGGCGGCGGCGACCGCGCGCTTGGCCTCGTCCATTTCGCGGCTTTGGGCCGAATTGCCGTTCGCTCCCGCAATCGCTTTGGAAGTGAAGAATAATTCGTTCAGCCGCTCTTGTAACGGCCCCGCTTCGATGAACCCTTGTTGGAAGCCGAGAATCTTGCCGTCGGCACTTGCGAATACCAAAGTCGGATAGAGCTGGACGCGCAAGGCCTCGGTTAGTCGCGGATGCTGATCGGCGTCTATGCGCAACGGAATGCAGCGCTCGTTGAGCATCGTCACCAGAGCCGTGTCTTTGAACGTGCGACGATCGAGTTGCTTGCAATAGAAACAATTCTCGGTGCCGACATCGATGAACAGGGGGCGCTTCTTTTTACTGGCTTCTTGCAAGGCTTTGCCGTAATCCGAACGCCATTCGACCTCTTGGGCCGTCGCGGCCGCGGGCATCAAGAGCAACAACCCGTACAAACCGAACGAGGGGAGGTAAAACCGCGTCGTCATGGGAATCGACTCCGTAAGGCATCCTGCGGGCGTGGGGCGCTGCACTTCATCGAACTCATTCGGCGAGCCGCGCATTCGGAACATTAAGCGCGCGGGTGGGCCTTGTGATAACTCTCGCGCAATCGTTGCGTGCTTACATGGGTGTAAATCTGGGTGGTTGCTAGACTCCGATGACCGAGTAGTTCTTGGACACCGCGAATGTCCGCGCCGGCGTCGAGCAAGTGGGTGGCGAAGCTATGGCGCAGGGTATGCGGGCTCGTGCGCGGATCGAGACCGGCTTGAGCGAGATACTTTTCCAAAAGCCGTCCGACACTTCGCGTCGTGAGCCGTGTGCCGTTGCGGTTGAGGAACAGAGCCGGTTGCTGCGCGGCGCGCGGTCCCGCCAGTTTTTGCCTTTCGTCTATCCACAATCGGATTGCCGACACCGCCTGCGGTCCCAACATCGCCAGTCGCTCCTTGCGTCCCTTGCCGCGCACGGTGGCGATGCCGTCGGCCAGTTCGACATCCTCGACGTTCAGTCCCGTCAATTCACTCACGCGCAATCCGGCGGAGTAGATCGTTTCCAAGATGGCTCGATCGCGCCGACCCAAGGGCGACTCGGAGGGAGGCGTCTCCAACAAGCGCGTCATGTCCTCGCGGGAGACGAAGTGCGGCAAACGCTGATTCTGACGCGGGCCGCGCAGCCCGAGCGCCGGATTGGCCGTCAGCATTCCTTGACGGCACAGGAAACGGCACCACGATCGAACGGCCGCGAGGCGGCGGGCTATCGTGGTTCTGGCATATCCTTGCTCGCTCAGCCAGGCCAGGTGAGCGCGCAACAAGCGCGTCGTCAATTGATCTGCACGCGGCGATTGGGAGCCGAGACGAGTGCGGAAGAACTCCAACGCCTGCGTTAAATCCTCTCGATACGACTTAATCGTATGTTCGGAAGCGTTCTTCTCCAAAGCGAGGTGGCGCAGATAGTCGGCGAGTCCTTCTTCCACGATCGATCCTCTCAAAAGCGCGGCATTGGCTGCGCCGTCAGCGTCTCGGCATGGGCCATCTGCTCGCGCGCCTTCTGCGTCAGAACCGCCGCATCGAACCAGTTGAAGGTCAGCTCCGGATCGGCAGCGTGAGCGCGGAGCGCCTCCAGCAGCGGCTCGGCGTTGGAGTCCTCGTAGACATACACATAGCGCTCTTCGCCTTTAACGAGCGCCAAGACGTTGAATTCCCGACTCAAACTCCACCTCTCTTTGCGTCCAACGGTGGGTAGTCGTCAGGAGTATCGTCTTCCGCCGCGCGAGTCTGCCACGAAATTGCGTAAAAAGCGTCCTTTCATCGCCGCAACCCGCCCGCGAGAATCGTTTGGTCAGAGCAAATCGCGCAGACCGCGTAGACCCACTTCTTCGCGCAGAACGAAAGGCTCGCCGTACCCCGCGCCGATGGCCCATCCCCAATAGCGCGCGCGATCCCTCACGTCATCCAACAGGGTCGGCCACGCGGTTGGCCGGCCTTCGATGCATTGCGAGCGATAACAGGATACGGCGCGCATTTTCGTTTCGAGATGTGGAGTAATATCCACAACGAAAGAAGGACGAGGATGAATGCGAAGGTGAATGCTAAAGTAATAGACGATTTTTTGTGGATAGTGTGGCTCGCCAGGTAGGTCGCAGCGCGTCAGTTTGGACCAAAAACGAGCCGCGTCGGCGAGCGCGCTGGCGGCGACATGGTCGGGATGCGCGTCGTCCCAATAGGGTGCGAAGAGGATGCGCGGCCTTTGCTCGCGCAGGACGCCGGCCAAGCGCGCCCGTGCTTCCAGTGTCGCCTCCAGACGACGATTGACCAGACCGAGATTGCCGCGCCAAGCTAAACCGAGAACGGCCGTGGCCTCATCCGTCTCGCGCCGGCGAATCTCCGGACTGCCGAACGGCGTCGGTTCGCCGTCCGTCAGATCGAGAACGCCGACCCGCGCCCCGTGTGTTTGCAACAACGGTATGGTGCCGCCGACGCCCAGTTCGGCATCGTCGGGATGAGGAGCCAATACGAGATAATCTAGGGGTGTCATGCCGTTGTCTCCACAACGAAAGAATCCATCGCGGCAGATGTATCTCCGAAGGCGGCGAACCGCTTCACGAATGCGAAAAAAGCTCTTCCACAGGATCGGAATCGACGAACGGAGGATGCGGAACGCCGAGGAGGCGATAGATGGTCGCGGCCACTTCGGCGGGAGTGACAGGGCGATCGCGCGGCTCGGAGCCGGTGCGATCCGACGAACCGACGACCTGCCCGCCGCGCACGCCGCCGCCGGCAAATAAAATCGACCATACCCCAGGCCAATGATCGCGTCCGCCGCGCGGATTGAGCAAAGGCGTGCGCCCAAACTCGCCCATCGCCACTACCAAGGTCGTATCGAGAAGTCCTCGCTCGGCCAAATCTTCGAGCAAGGCCGAATACGCCATGTCAAACATCGGACAAAGAATATCTCGATAGTCATCGAGCGTCGTCGCCAGTGCCTCGCCGTCGGCATGGCAGTCCCACGTGACGGCGTTGTACACGGTGTCGAACATATTCACGGTAGCCAAGCGGACGCCGTTTTCGATCAATCGGCGGGCAAGCAGACACGATTGGCCGAAGGTGTTGCGTCCGTAACGATCCCGCAAATCACCGCTTTCTTCCGCTAAATTGAAAGCCGTTTTCGCCCTCCTGGAAAAGAGGTCATCCAGACCGGGAGCCTTGCTTTGCGCCGCATCGTGGGCACGATGGGCATCGTCCACAGCGTCGAGCAGCGCTTGGCCGTGCAGCCGCGCCGGATCGGCTTGAATGACAAACGGATCGTGAGATGGGCCGAGCGGGCCGGCACTCTGACCGTGCGAGACGCTGACGCCGGTGTGTCCCATTGGAGACGGCAACACCACGAACGGCGGCACGCTCGGTACGCGCGGTCCATATTGATGAGACAACACCGCACCATAATGGGGATACTCTTGCCCATCGCGAAAAACGCGGCCGGTCTGCATCAGTTGATGCCCGGTTTCGTGTATCGGCGATTCCTCGTGGTGGACCGAACGCACGAGGGCATAGCGGTGCGCCTGCCGAGCCATGCGCGGAAAGTGTTCCCCGATGCGAATACCCGGCACGTTGGTGTTTATTGGGCGAAAGGGACCGCGAACGGTCGATGGCGCGTCCGGTTTCAAATCCCAGGTATCGAGCTGGCTGGGTCCGCCGACGAGAAATAGAAGAATGCAATTGACATCTTTTTTGGCGTCATCCGCTTGCAAATCGGCCAACGATAGGCCGACCGTTCCCACTCCCAAAGCTCCGGCGCGCAGAAACTCTCGCCGCGTTAGACCATCGCACGTT
>JAKBCS010000063.1 GCA_021807595.1 Planctomycetota bacterium
CCCGATACGGGTTCGCCGATGCCGATATCCGAGAGGGATTGTTGACCCGTTTTCCCTATGCGCTCTATTATCGCGTGTTGGCAGACCGCATCCGCGTGCTGGCGGTCTATCACACATCCCGCGATCCGTCGGGGTGGCAATCGCGCGCTTGAGAAGGTTCCGACCGGCACTTGTCACGCCATCTTGAAAGCAGCGGACGTTCCCAAGCCCGGTACTCGACGGCCCGAAGAGCAACCGCCGGGGGAACATCCCAAGGAGGAACAGCCATGATCGTCCAGCCTTCTGCGGCGTACCGATTAACGATCCGATGTTTCTGATGGCCTTCCACGCCGCCATCCGCACTGGCGACTGTCTGACGCCGGAGCAGATGGCCGCGCTCGTCGAACAACGGCAATTGGCCGACGATACGCACCACTGCCCCCATGGCCGACCGACGGCGCTGCTGTTCAGCCGCCACGATCTCGAACGCCAATTTCGCCGGGTGTGAATCGAGGAAAACGATTTTCTAACAGGAGAAGGCGGTTTTAATAATATGGCTCAAGAGGACGATATCCAGTTGCGGCTCAGCGCCCAACGGGCACTGCTGACGCACATCACCCCTTCTATGCGGGCGGTGTCTGTGGAGGTTATCCCCGAACAACGGCGAGCATGGGTGCGGTTCATCTTCGACGGGAAACCATCACCCGACGAGGAAGAGACGGCATCGGTGGCTCATACGGAGATCCTGACCGACTTCGTGGATGAGTGGATCGCACCGAACCGCTACACCGTGACGCGAGGCTCCGCTACACTGTACTCTACCGTCCTTCCGTAGCGAATCGGTCTCGTAAGGCGAAAAGCCAGGAGTACAACGATGTCTATCCACGAATCGACCTCCCCGTCGATCACTCGCCGCCGACTTCTTCGCGGTGCGGCCGCGTTCGCGGTTGCCGGCGCATTGCCCGCCGTCCGCGCCGAGCAGCCGGCCATCAAAAACAAACGCCTGAAGCAATCCATCGTTCGCTGGTGCTTCGAGGAGCATTGGAACATGGAACAGCTGTGCCAACAGGCGAATCGGCTGGGTTGCGGCAGCGTCGAAATCGTCGAACCAAAAGATTGGCCCATCCTCAAAAAGCACGGGCTGATCTGCGCTATCGCGCCCAGTCACGGCTTCGACAAAGGCATGAACAATCCCAAATATCACGAAATGTGTCTCGATAAGATGCGGGTGGCCATCGACGCCTGCGCCGAGGCCGGGTATCCCAACGTCATCACCTTCACCGGCTTCCGCGAAGACGTGTCCGACGACGACGGCATCAAAAACTGCGTGGCTGGGTACAAAAAGATCGTCGGCTACGCCGAGAAGAAAAAGGTCACACTCTGTCTGGAGATGCTCAATAGCCGCGTCGCCGAGAAGATGAAGGGGCATCCCGGCTATCAAGGCGATCACACCGATTATTGCATCGACATCCTCAAGAAAGTCGGCTCGCCGCGCCTCAAGCTGCTGTTCGACGTCTATCATGTGCAGATCATGGACGGCGATGTGATTCGCCGTATCCGCCAGTTCGCCGAATATATTGGCCACGTTCATACGGCCGGCAATCCTGGACGCGCGGAATTAGACGACAAGCAGGAGATCAATTATCCGCCCATCATGCGCGCGCTGGTGGACGTGAAGTATACCGGCTACGTCGGGCAAGAGTTTATTCCCACGCGCGATCCGGCGAAGGGGCTGGAGGAAGCGGTTATCTTGTGCGATGTGTAAACCGATTGCTACGAACCCGAAGCGCCGGCGAGAGCAAATGAGTTCTCGCCGGCGCTTCCGCGAGGCGAATCATGCGTGGGGTGTGTAGGAAGGATTATCCTGTCGTTTGGCCGCGTCGAACCATTCGTTGATGGGATGCTGCTTGGCACAGTTGGGGCACGCGGTTATCCGGAACAATTTGCCGCAGCCCGGACACTGCGCGCGACAGTCGAAGGTATCGAAGCGTGTGCCGCATTCATCGCACAGCCAGAAATTGCCTTGAGGAGGCGCGAAACCGCAAGCCGGACAAGCGGCGTCCCGATGGCGCGGGTTGCGAAGGAGTTTCGACAACATCCGGCCGTGACGAAATCCCATGTTGGCGGTGAAAAACACGAAGCCGGACAGAACGCTGAGCCACAGGCTTCCGAGAAGCAACGAAAACACCATCGCCGCGCCGCCGAGCGCCATGCCGAGAATACTCACCACCATCAAACTCTCTGCTTGGCCGATCAAATACCACAAGAAACCGTGGAGAATCTGTCCGCCATCCAACGGATATACCGGAATGAGATTGAACAGTAACAAGAACAGATTGATGCCCCAAATGGCTTTGAGGAAATAAGGCAAATCGGGGCTGAGCGCGCTCCAATCGATCCCAAGTTCGAGAAAGGCAAGCCCGCCGAGCAGAGGAACGAGCAGTAAATTGACGAGAGGCCCAGCAAGCGCCGTCCAGAAGTAAGCGCCGGGCCTCTGGGGAGGTCTCACATAAGCGATGCCACCCAAGGGCCACAAGACGATGGTGTCGGCCGATCCGCCGACCTGACGACAAGCGAGCGCGTGTCCGAATTCGTGTAGTAAAACAATGCCGAATAAAGCGACGTATTGAATCGCATACCATCTGCCGGATTCATAAATGGGTAAGAGCCAAGAATGGTCGTTTTGTGCGGCGTGCGCGCTCGATTGGATCTGGAAGAGAGCGATCAAAATCCAAGACCAATGGAGGTAGACATCGATGCCGAACAAACGGAAAAGCCAAAGGGAGCCGGCGCGAAAGGTGGACATACAACCTCATGAAAGAACCTCTCCGTCACACACGGGTTAATGTATTCTATGCCGAAGGACGGAACTTCTCCAGGGGCCTGTTCGCTGTTGGGACGAGATCGAGAGGTTCATTGCGGCAGACTCGTCAGCAGGATGCCCAACTCGCCGTCGGGTTGACAGCTAACCGAATCGAGAGCTGCGGGGATCAGCCAAGTGTCTCCGGCGCTCATCGGATGCGATTCGCTGCCGTGGGTCAAGCGACCGCGACCGTGCAACGCCGTCAGCGCATGCAAAACGCCGCCGCCTCCGCACGAAAAGGGCCTGTCGGATCGAAGGTAATCGAGTGAAAAATAGTCGCACCCGACGAGGTGCTGGCGGAACGTTTCGGAGGAGCGCGATGGAGATTCGTCCGCGCCGGGATAGCCGCGCGCTCGAATGGGGCTTATGGGGCCTGTATTCCAGTCGATGCAGGCAAGGGCTTCTTCGATGTGCAGCTGTCGGGACCGGCCCTGTGCGTCGCGGCGATTCCAGTCGAAGAGGCGGAAGGTGGCATCGCTGGTTTGCTGCACCTCGGCCATAAGGACGCCGCCGCCGACGGCGTGGACGGTACCGGCCGGCAGGAACACGCAATCGCCCGGACGCGGCGAGAATTGATGCAGACAGTCGCCGACCGTACCTTCGTGGAGCGCTCGACGGAGCTGCTTCTCGTCCACTCCCGGCAAGAGTCCGGCATAGACGCGGCTGACGGGGGACGCAGCCAACACGAACCAGGCTTCGGTCTTACCACCCTCACCCGGCCACCATTGTACGACGTTCGTATCGTTGGGATGCACCTGGACCGAAAGCCAATCCGAGGCGTCGAGGAGTTTGATGAGCCAAGGGAAACGAGTGTGATATTTCGCGGCCGCGCCGAGCAATCCGTCGGCGTGATGCTCCATGAGGTGCCGCAAACTAAGCCCCCGATGTGGGCCGTGTGTCACCGAGCTGGCGTGCGACGGATGATCGCTGACCTCCCAGGCTTCGCCATAGAGAGTCTCGTTGGCCAGCGGTTTGCCCAACACCTCGCCCAACTGGCGTCCCCCCCAGACCATCGGGCGCAGATGCGACGTAAAGCGAAGGGGTGCGTTCACATTGCTCTCCCTGGCTAGTCGGCATCGATTGTGTGCCACGACGACAGCTAGGCTGCCGGTTCGCCTTATGCGGCGATGGCGTGGCCTCCGACCGAGGCGCGATAGGCAGCGACGACCTCCGCGCACGGTCCCATCGCGCGGACCTGGCCGTGATCCATCCATACCGCCCGATTGCACATCTGCGGCATGGCGTCGAGATCGTGACTGACGACAACCATCAGATGCGCTTTCGCCATCATCTCGCGCATCCGCTCGCGCGCCTTGTTCTGAAATGCCAAGTCGCCGACGCTCAACACTTCGTCCACCAAAAGGATCTCCGGCTCGATGGCGGTGGCGATCGAAAATGCCAATCGTACCATCATACCAGCCGAATAGAAACGCACCGGCATGTTGAGAAAATCGCCCAGCTCGCTGAACTCGGCGATGGCCTGCTTTTTGGCGCGCACGCTCGTTGGCGTCTCGCCTTGGAGATAGCTGCGGAAGGAGATGTTCTCCCAACCATTGGCTTCCCCTTCAAAACCCAGGGCGATGTCGAACAGAGAGGAGACGCGGCCTTCGACGACACGGCGACCGCTGGAAGGCTGGTAGATGCCGGCCAACAGTTTCAAGATCGTACTCTTGCCTGCGCCGTTGTGGCCGATGATTCCCAATCGGTCGCCGCGCTCAAGTCGCAAATTGATGTCGCGGAGAGCGTGAACTTTCATGCCCGGATTTCTTGAGGGCATAAACAGACGCTTCAAAATGAAGTCTTTCAGGCGCACGCCGCGCTCTTGGCGGACGTGAAAGGTCAGATTCACCTGTTCCAGTTCGATTCGAGCCATGTCCGGATCCTCGATTCGAGCGAAGCGACCGCATCTCATCGGCGGCGTCTCGGTTCTCAGAGATGGAAGATAAGACGGCGTTCCTCGATACGCAAGGCCGCTACGGCCAAAAGGACCGACACCATGACGACCGCCGCCGACGCGGCGTAGGTCGCAAGGCTAGGAACGCGGGCAAACAGGATGGGTTCGCGGATGAGATCGAGGAAGGGTACCAACGGATTGCAGTGCAACAACCGCGTCAGCCTTTGCTGATTCTTAAAGGTGTCGATGGTGTACATGACCGGGGTCAAATAGAACATGCCTTGGAGAGCGATTTCGGTCAGGTGGCGCGTATCGCGGAAGCGGACGCTGAGCAAGCCAAAGAGGATGGAAAGACTCCAGCCGAGCATCAAGAGCAGGAGGCAAGTGGGAAGTAGACTCGGCAAACTGAGCAGCTGTTGGAACCGCGTGGCCGAGGGGTTGCCGTAGATCTCGCGGACGTCGGGGCCGTAGACGAAACCGATGGCCATAGCCAACATTATGCCGATGCCGAAATGAAAGGCCGCGCCCAAGACGTTGCGGAGGGGATAGATCGCCATCGGCGCTGGAAATTGGCGGATGTACGATTCGCCCTGAAAGAAGCAGCCACAGCCTTGGATCACCGAGGCGCTGATGAATCCCCAGAAGGTTAGCCCCGTGAACACCAGCGGCGCATAGGTGTCCAAAGCCTGATGGAAGGCGAATCGAAACACCACACACAAAATGGTCGTCATGGCAATGGGATGCAGCAACGACCAGCACAGGCCGAGGAGTGAGCCGCGATAGCGCGAGCGCAGATCCATTTTAACCAGCGACAGCCAAAAGAAACGGCACTTCCAGATAGCCCCCAGATAGGCTTGCATGCCTTCTCCTCACTTCCGTAGCGCAACAGCGGGAAACGGTTCACCCAGCCGCGAACGGTCGAGCGGCCCTATTCACCCGCGAGCAGGCTGATAACATGACAGAAGGGAAAAATCAACCAGACGTGCCCCCCTGGGCTCGCTTCGGTCTATCGGACGCGACAGAGCAGGTGAGGGAAAGGTGTAACTCCTCCATTGAAAAACAGATAGCAGACCCTTCCCCACTCGCCCGCGTTCTGTCGATCCAGGGATAAAATCGACCGAATACCCTTCGCGGCTGAAGATAAGTTCGAGATTCGCGGAAAACTCCGGCGGCGACGATTGCACCCGGCAAGAGAGTCCTAGCAACGACGACGGCGCAGTCTGCGCGTTTCAGGGCGAGCGAGAGATTTTTCTCTGGCGGCGCAAGTCTCGTGTCTTTTACAATTCATCTTGTTGAGGGTCGGAATCGGCGCACCGAGGTTCGTTCATCATTCGCCGCTGCTCCAAACCCCATGCTCTCCCCCGTTGGGACAGGGCAGGATGAGGAGAAGGCGTACTTTACACAAGAGATCAGGGGGAAAGCTCATGTTTGCAGTTCGCCGGCTTTTAGCGGTCGGCTCCGTGCTGACGCTGATCGGCTTGCTGGCTACCGCGCATTTGTGGGGTCGCTCGGCCCCGCGCGACAAAAGCCCGCTCGACAGTACCGACGCCAAGCGGCCCAACGATGTGATCGCATACGATCCGCACGCCGTCGAGGAAATGTCGCTGTCGCGCTTTGCGGATCGGCCCCTCGCACTCTATTATCGGGCCGACCGGAAAGAAACCTTGCTGGCGCTGCAAGTGAAACCGAATCTGAAGGCAGCCGCGCCGCTGCCGCGCGATTATCTGGTTCTTCTCGACACGGCCGCCCACATGGCCGGGGCGGATTGGAAGTCGCTCCAAGTTCTGACGAAGAAATTCGTCGACAAGCTCGGCGCGGACGATCGCGTCGCACTGTGGACGGTCAACACCCGACCCCACGATCTGACCAAAGGGTTCCAGTCGGCCAAAGACGCGGCTGCGGCGTTGAAGAAACTCGAAAGCGATTATCCCGCAGGTGCCGTCAACCTCCGCGACGCCCTACCTCAAGTGCTGAAAACCTTCGACGGGAAAAAAGATCGTCAACGCGCCATCGTCTTTCTCGGCAGCGGGCAGAGTATCGCCGGCCCTATCGACGCCGAGATGCGAGCTGCTCTGTGCAAGGACATGATCGCCAATCAAATCGCCTTTTTCAGCGTGCCGATGGGCGGCTACCTCGATCCGTACAACTTGCATGGACTCGCCAACGGCACGGGCGGAAAAGTGGTCCGTTTCGGACTCGGCAGCACGCCGGACCTCTGGTCGGCCCAACTGCTGGAAACGATTGCTCAACCGATTCTCTACGATTGCGAAATTAAATTGCCCGCCCGCATTGCCGAGATACTGCCGTCGAAGCTGCCGCCCCTACGGCCCGACGTGCCCGCACTCGTCCTGGCTCAGTTCAAGGGCGAACCCGCCAACAACGAGCCGCCTCTGGATTACACGCTGACGGGCAAAGTGCGAGGCGAGGAAGTTCGCCTGAATCGGGCGCTGAAGATGCCGTCCGCCGACGACGACAACTTCTTCCTCGTCAACATGCTCGACCAATGGAAGGAACGCAAGGACCGTCCGGCTCTGCTGCAAGCGGATCGAGCCTTGGCCTACGCCTACGAGAACAATCAGCTGGCTCGCGCCGATTTAATCGCTCAAGCCGAGTGGGCCTTGGAAAAGAAAAAGTTTGACGCCGCTCAACGCTTGTACGAACGCGCTCTGCAAGCCGATCCCATTTCGGTTCGCGCCCTCGCCGGTCTTCAGTTGGTGCGCGATCTGCGCTCCGGCAAAAAAACGCTCGACGAAGTGAAGAAGTCGCTGGAATTGAAAAAGGGCGATATCGTTCGCTTCAAGAAAGTCGATGAGAAGTGGGGCGGCAACTTCGTGAAGCAGCCCGTCGAGCAAATCTTCGCCGATCCGGATAAGAAAGATCCGCCGTTGGCCCCGGATCAAGCCGAGAAGAATCGCCTCAACGACGTGAAGGCTCGCCAGGCCGTCGTCGATCAAGAGCAAATCGGCATCGTCAACGAAGCCATTCGTCAGGCCAGCCGTTTGGTGGTGACGCGGCCCGACGACGCGCACGATTTCCTCAAGCGCACGCTGGACGGCGTGCGAACCAACCCGGACATCAGCCTCGCGCGTCGCGCGGCTCTAAGCGACCAACTTGAGCGCGCGCTGCAAAACGTGGACGTTCGCGGCGCGGTGGTGCGTCGCGATCAAGACGAAGCGTTGCGGCTGATGGCCAACGCCAACGCCCGGACCACGCTTAGCGCTCAAGAACGCCTCGAACAAGATCGTGTCCGCGAACGCATGCGGGTCTATCACAACCTGATGAACCAAGCCCGCGAACAACAGGCTTACGTTCAGGCCCAGTCGATCCGCAAGGATTTGATCGACCAGGGGTTGCCGGTGCCTCCGGCCGTGACGGGTGCTTACGCCACCGCCCTGGCCGGCTACCATCTCCGCGAACTACGCGAACTGAAACGCATTCGTCAAGAACGCTGGTTGAATGTGATGTTGGAAGTCGAACGCTCGCACGTCCCGTTCCCGGACGAGCCGCCCGTCGAGTTCCCACCGGCGGCCAAGTGGCGGGCGCTGTCGGAGATGCGCAAGGCGCGCTACGAGTCGGCTACCTTCGGAGCGGACATGCCGACGCGCGGTCTCGAGTTGCGCCAAGAGCTTTCCAAAGTCGTGAAATTCGACGGCATCGACGACGCTCGCGCCACCCTCAGCGATGCGCTCGATCTTCTGTCGAAGCGCTACAACCTCAACTTCGACATCAACGATACGGCATTCAAAGTGGAGATGGTGCCAGAAGTAGGCAAGCTGGAAATCGCGCAGACGCCCATCCCACCGATGCAAACCACGCTGTCGAACGTCCTGCGCAAGATCCTTCGCCGCGTTTCGGGGCAAACGCAGTCTGGCGCGACGTTCCTGATTCGTCGCGATCAGATCGAGATTACCACCGGCGCGTTCGCCGGAGCGGAGAAGACGGTGCGCGTCTATCCGGCCGCCGATCTCGTCGTTCCGATTCCGAATGCCATTAACACCTCCATGCTTATGGCCTCGTCCACGCTGTTCGGCATGTCCGCCGGAGCGCTGGGTGGTTTCGCCGGCATCGGCGGTATGGGCGGCATGGGTATGCGCGGCATGGGCATGGCTGGCGTCGGCGGCATGGCCGGCATGGCCGGCATGGGCGGCATGAACCTCGGCGGCCTTGGTGGTGTCGGCGGCATCGGCGGTATGGCGGGTCAAGGGTTCAACCAACTCGGTGCCCAAGGCGGTTTCCAAGGCAACTTCCAAGGCGGTCAGAACAACGGCATGGGCGGCATCGCCGGTTTCGGCGGTCAGGCACTGGGCCAGTTCGGCAACCTCGGCGGTCAGTTCGGTCTTCAAGGCGGCAACCAGAGCAACATCCTCATCAACCTGATTCGCCAAGTCGTCGGCAAGCCCGGCGATTGGGGGCCGTACATCGACTTCACCACCGGACAGCCCGTCAATCCGCTGGATGAAGAGAAAAATCCGGAAGGATTGAACAAGGAATACAATCAGTTGGGCTTCTTCCCGCCAGCCATGGCCCTGGCCGTCAAGGGAACCTCGACCATTCATACCCGCGCCAGCAACCTCATTATCCCGCCCGCCGCCCAGACGGGTGCCTTGCCCGGCAGACGCGATCCCAAGGTGCAAGTCGCCGGCAATGGTGAAGAGCGGCCCGATCCGTTCGATCCCAAACTCGATCCGCGCACCGTCTGGCAAAACGCCCTCGCTAAGGGCGTCGAAAGTCCCGGTCTGATTATCGCCACGGCAGACTTCCTGGTCTTGCGGGGCAAGTTCGATCACGCCGTCGAATTCCTTAAGGCCGATCTGCGCCAGGGGATCGTGGTCCAACCGTGGGTCTATCAGTCTCTCGCCTTGGCGTTGCGCATGGCGGGCGGCTCGACCGAGGACATCGAACGAGCCGAGGTGTCCACGGCCGACATGGAACCGAACGATGCCGGCGGGTTCTTGCAAGCGGCCCCTTCTCTGGCGAAAGAGGAGAAGTTCGGCTTGGCTTTGGCCTTCTGTCGTCAGGCAGCTCTCGTCCAACCGGGTGCGGCGAAGCCCTACGCCGAGGCGCTCAACTACGCCGAGTTGGCCCGCGATCCCAAGTCGATGCAATGGGCAGCGGGCAATCTCCTCAGCCACGATTGGCCCGTCGAGAGCCGGAAAATGCAAGAATTGGCCCTTCAGAAAGTGGATACGTTGGTCAATCTGCTCGACAAAGAAGGGCACAAGGAGGATGCCGACAGTCTGCGCAAGTCCACCGCAGGGAAGCGCGTCCGCGATCTCGTCGTCAAGCTCAACTGGCAGGGCGACGCCGACCTCGATCTGCACGTCGTCGAGCCGACCGGCAGCTTGTGTTCGCCGCTGCATCGTCAGACCGTCGGCGGGGGAGTGTTGATCGGCGATTCGTTGGCCGACATGACCAACGAGACCTATCTCGCCGCCGAGGCGTTCTCCGGCGATTACGAGATCGAAGTCGAAAAAGTTTGGGGCCATCCGCTCGGCGGCAAAGCCCAGATTAAGATCATCCGCCACCAGGGCACGCCCGAAGAGTACGAACAGTTGCTGACCGTCGAACTGAAATCGCACCTTTCGGAGCGCATTAAGATAAAACTCGATGGCGGACGGCGTCTGGAGACGGCCTACGTTCCACCACCGAGTGCCCATCGCGCTTCGGACTCCGACTTGGCTTCGGTGGACAGTCAGGATAAGGTTCTCTACAAGCTACGAGCGATGGCCGATCCGGAAGTCACCGGACTCGGCAAGCGCGTCGCCGGTGGTTTCGCCACCCAAGGCGTGCCCGTGCTGCCTAGCTCGCTGAAGTCCGGTCGATCCGATACCAACTTGCCCTCGGACGATCGCACCCTGTATCAAACCCGCGTCAAACCGTTCGTACAGAACGCCATGGACGTGACGGCTTCGGCGGTCATATCGGCCGATCGGCGGTACGTTCGCTTGTCGATGACGCCGATCTTCAACACCGTAACCGGCGTGCAAAACGTCCCCGTAATAGTCAACCCGACGATCCCGGGCGCACGCTAACCCACTTTTTTCTGAGCCTGAAGCGTGAGCGAGGGTAGGCTATTTCCCTCGCTTACGCTTCGGGCGTTGTTGCTTCACCTTGCTCTGCTTCTCTCCTCCGCTTATCCTAAAAGCAACGACTCGCCTTGCGGAGACGAAGCTCGTGATCGAAGTGCAACTCCTTTTTCAGCGGAAGGGCAAGTGCGTGTGGAAGACGCAATTGCGCCGCACCGAAACGACCTTGGGCCGCGCCCTCGGTTGTCCCATTCGCATCCCTTCTTCCGAGGTCAGTCGTCTGCACTGCCGGCTCCGCATTGAGAACGATCTCGTCACGGTTGAAGATCTCGAAAGTGTTAACGGTACGTTTCTCAACGGCAAGCGCGTCCGAGGAGTCGAGACCGTACGCCCCGGCGACCGGCTCATGCTGGGGACAATCGCATTCGCGGTCGAATATGTTTTGACGCACCGCGCGCTCCATCAGCTGAGCGGCGGCGAAGACTACTCCGTCTTGGAAGCCGACTCCGCATTCGAGCCGCTCCACGAACCCCCGCCGCCTCCCCTCGAGTTGGAATTGCTCGACGTAGTGGCGGAAGACGACGCCGAATTGTTCGTCATGGAAGCGGGGGAAGAAATGCACCTACCCGATGGCGGAGAACTGCGAGATTTCCTCATCGAGCTGGACGACACGAGCGACAACCCACAAGGTCGATAGGGCTTGGGCACGATTTGACACGCCGCGAGAAACCGAGGGCGGTTCGGCGCTGACGACCGTGAACATCAATCGCAACACTCTCCCTCTCGGCGGCGAATCGTCCGAAACAGCTCGATTGCAAGGAAACCAATCTACTCGTGCTGCCCACAAATCCCGCCTCGCCACGGAAGTGCCCGATCGGGTACACTGTCGCGGTGTATTGCCCCGCATGGCACCAGGACGAGACGGCAAGATAGATAACGGACCTATCCTTGGTAAGACGGAGAAGCAGGATGCGTTTCCTTCTCGCGCCGATGGTCGTCGCAATGATGGTGCCTCGGGCAGCCGGACAGGCCGATTTCAAACTCGCGCCGGCGGTGGCTGTCGAGGCCGAAGACTTTCGCGTCGAATCCGGATGGAAAGTCATCCGCAACGGACCGAGCGACGGATCGGCGGACGGGTGGAGCCGCAATCCCATCTCCGGCGAACGCTTGCTCGGACTCGACGCCGCAAACGACAACGCCTCCGCGTTTCTCGATGTCACGATCCCGGCGAGCGGAGCCTATCGTTTGTGGGTGCGCTACGAGTATCCTCCGTTCCGCGAGTCGCGCTTCCGCATCGCGCTCGAGCAAGACGGGCGCACGGTCGTCGATCGCACGGTAGGGGCGAAGAGCGATCCGCGCTACGGATTCGGAGAGTTGTCGGCCAAGGCGCAACACGACCCGCCCGGAGGATCGGTAGGCTCGGTCGAGGAAGTGGTGTCCGTGCCGGAGTTGAAGGCGGGCAAGGCGCGGATCTATCTGCGCGGCGCGGCGCAGCCCCAGGAGCCGGGAATAGCGGCCTCTCGCAAGGTCGATCTGATTTATCTCACCCGCGATACCGAGGACGCCTGGCGCAATCACTATGCCAAACATGCCAAGCCGTATCCATTGCTCGATGCGTTCCGCGATAGTCGCGGTCCTCGCTATGAGGTCCGCTTCAGCAATCGCGACGACAAGCCCGCCGATTTTCACATCGCCCACGTCTACAATCGCGCGCCGTGGGGAGTGAGCGAACTCGAAGCCGTGCGAGGCGTCGCGGCCGACGGCGTCAGTGCGTGGATTCCCTTGCGGATGCAAGACACAACCCACTTTGGTTTGACGCGCTTCAGCGGTTCGGCCAAGGCGTTCGACGTGGAACTTCGCGCCCTCAACGGCGCGGTGGAGCGCAGGTTGAGCGGCTCGGGGACGATCCAGGTGTATCTGCCGCCTTACCCCGGCAAAGGCGAGAAGCCGATAACGCCGATGGAGGAACTCGACGCCGTGGTGGCCGAGTTGAAGGAGAACCCGCCCATCGGCAAGAAGCCGACACAACCCCTCTGCTTTGGAGGATACATCCCGGTCGGTCTGGAGAACGAGTATGGCCGCAAGTACGCCGAACTGTACGCGGCTCTGGGTTTGCGATCCCTGCATCCGGCGCTCAATGGGCCGGCGGCAATCCAGAACCTGCACGAGGTCGGCGTGGACGCCACTAAGAGCTGGGCGGCGAGCGGTTATCGCAATCCGCCGACGCGCATGAATGTCGACGAAGCCAACCGGACCATGGAACGCTTGGGGCTGAAAGGAAAGCTGCGCTACTATGAATACGGCGACGACTTCCCGTTGTCGGAATGGATGCAGTTGCGGTTGCAGAGCGAGGTCGATTGGGCCAAGGCAAACCGCAAGAAACTCAAACCGATAGCCGTACTCGCGCGGAGGTGGTTCGATTGGCTGCGCGCCCAGCGCAAAGACGTGCCACTCGACGCCTATTGGCTGGACAAATGGGGTCCGTTCAATCTAACTCGCATGCGCCCCGACAGCAGCGCCGAGGCTGCCCTTCAGAATCCCCGTCTCTATGTGGATTCCTTATTGTTCTACGAAGAGACAGTTCTCGGCTACGTCGCCGAGGGGAAAAAGAGCGTGAAGCGCGCGCTGGGCGACGAGGTGCTGTGCGGTGCCATCGACTCGTTTCAGCCCTTTTCCTATCCGCATACGACAACGACGGTGAAATGGTTTCGCCGGGGTGCGGCGGATCTCGCCCGCCGCGGCGATAGCTTCTTGCCAACGGGTCAGGCGGGGCCAATGATAAACGGCTACGTCGCCGAACACTATCGCGCCGGGCTGCGCGACAACCCCGACGGCGTGCTGCGCTCGACCATCTCGGCCGACGCGCCGGGCAGCACCGACGCGAACTTCCTTCGCAGCGCTTTTACGAGTCTGGCTCACGGAGCAACGCAGCTCGACTTCCAAGCGATCGGCATGAACGAAACATTTCCAGAGCATTACATCGATCATCGCGCGCACGGGCGTTATCGCGCCCTGCGCGAGGTTACGCACGCCGTCGGTCTCGTCGAAGATCTATTACCGCAAGCTCGTCCCATGCCGTCGCCGATTGCCCTTCTCGTCAGTGCCAGCACGGAACGCTGGGATCTGGCTGGAGTGGCGGAGGATCTGGGAGGTCGCGCCTCGGCCGGCCCCAATTTCCGCAAGACGCGCCTCAACGGGCACCTCGACCGCCTCGGCATGTGGACGGCGCTCACATATCTGGGCGCGTCGCCAGATCTCGTGGTTGAAGAAGACATCACAGAAAAAGGATTGAAGGACTATAAGATTCTGATTTTATCCGGCGATTGTCTGCCGCCGGAACTGGCACCGGCCATTGAGGAATGGGTGCGCAAGGGCGGCATCGTCTTGGCGACGGCCAACGCCGGCCGCTACGATCCCTATCGTGAAGCCACGGACATATTCGAGCAGTTGTTTGGTCTGCAAGCGCGGCAAAGCCAAGAGCGCGAGACCTTCTTTCGCGTGCGTCGAGAATTGCCGTTTCTCAAACCGTTGGATCGCATTGTTTGCCCCGGCGGTTCGCTGCCGCAAGTGGGCACGCGCGAGGGCATCGAACCGGCTGTGGGTGTCTCGGTACTGGCGCGCTTCGCCTCGAACAAGGAGCCGGCAATCGTCGATCGCCGCCTCGAAAAAGGACACCTTCTCTATGTCGCCGCCTTGCCTGGAGTAGCCTACTTGTGGTCGGCGATGCAACCGCTCGCCGCTCTGGATTGCAAATCTCACGCACACTCCATCCCCACGGCGTTCGATCCCGGCGTGAAATCGTTGTTGGCATTGGTGCTGCGAGCGGCGCGCGTTTCACCGTCCATTGAGACGACTTCCTCCCTGGTGGACGCCCGGCTGCTCAAAGCGCCAGACGGATACATCGTTCCGATCGCCAACTACGACTGCGAGGTCGGACAAAAAGTCACTTTGCGCATCCGCATGGGTGAGAAAATTACCAAGGCGACGAGCGCCTATCACGGTGAACTCGCATTGAAGGAAGACGGCGAGTGCGTCGTCGTCACCATCCCTTCGTTGGGTTACGGCGACGTGCTGCGCCTCGACCCGGATGTTTCCACTCGGCACACGGACGAAGCGAGCGAGAAGCCCTAAATGCCGGGGTCCTTCACTTCGGAGTTCTCAAAGAATAACGTCAATTAGCCGCGACCCGAAGGGGAGCGCGAGACCGCCTCGCGCTTCCTTTCGGGCCGCGGCTAACCTCTAATGCCGGGGCAAAAGGCGATTTCGGACGATTGCCTCCAATCCCAAAACTGCCTACAGTGACGAAACGAACCACGATTTGTCATTCTCGAAGAATCCGGAGACATTCATGCCGTCCGAGCATAATCCAACTAGCCGACTCACAACCGAAGGTGCCGGCCGCGCTCCCAATCGCGCCATGCTCCGCGCCGTCGGTTTCCACGACGACGATTTCTCTCGTCCGATGATCGGCGTCGCCTCGCTGTTCAGCGAGATTACGCCGTGCAACGCGCACCTCGACCGTCTGGCGCGACGCGGCTGCGAGGGCGTTAGGGCGGGCGGCGGCGTGCCGCAAATTTTCGGCGCACCCACCGCCTCCGATGGCATTATGATGGGCCACCAGGGCATGCGCTACAGTCTCGTTTCTCGCGAAGTCATCGCCGACAGTCTGGAAGTCGTGGCCGGCGGCATGAATCACGATGGCTTGTTGGCCTTCGGCGGCTGCGATAAGAACATGCCCGGATGCGTCATGGCCATGGCGCGGCTGAACGTGCCCAGCATCTTCGTCTACGGCGGCAGCATACTCCCCGGCACCGGACCCGACGGCGCGGACATCGACATCGTGTCCATCTTCGAGGCTGTCGGACGCCATCAGGCGGGCAAACTCGACGAACGCGGGGTCCACGCCATCGAATGCGAAGCCTGTCCCGGCGCGGGTTCGTGCGGCGGCATGTACACTGCCAACACCATGAGTTCCGCCATTGAGGCGATGGGCATGTCGCTGCCCTACGACGCCAGCTATCCCGCCGTCTCCAGCGCCAAGGAGCGCGAGGCGTTTCTGGCCGGCGAGGCGCTCGTGCGCCTTATCGAAAAGAACATTCGACCGCGCGATTTGATTACCCGAAAGTCGTTGGAGAATGCGTATACATTGGTGCTGGCGCTGGGCGGCTCGACGAACGCCGTGTTGCACCTGATGGCCATTGCCCGCGAGGCCGAGGTGGAATGGACGCTGGCCGACTTCGACCGCCTGGGCGCGAAAATACCACACTTGGCCGATCTGAAACCGGGCGGACGTTATGTGATGAACGACTTGCATCGCGCCGGCGGAACGCCCGCCGTCCTCAAAGCCTTACTCGACGCCGGTTACCTACACGGCGAATGTCTCACCGTGACGGGACAGACGCTTGCCGACAACTTAAAGGATGTCGAAAGTATCTATAAACGGCGTCAGGACGTGGTGCGCCCACTCGAAAGACCGCTGCACGCTACGGGACATCTCGTCGTCTTGCACGGAAATCTCGCTCCGGAAGGCGCGGTGGCCAAGGTGGCGGGATTGCAGACGCGGCGCATCACCGGGCCGGCCAAGGTGTTCGACGGCGAGGAAGCGTGTTTCGCCGCCATCCAAAGGCGCGACATTCGGGCCGGCGATGTAGTCGTCATCCGCGGCGAAGGTCCGGTCGGCGGTCCCGGAATGCGCGAGATGCTCTCCGTCACCGCCGCTCTCGTTGGCCAAGGTCTCGGCGAGAGCATCGGTCTGATTACCGATGGCCGATTTTCCGGCGGCACGCATGGCCTCGTGGTCGGCCACGTCGCGCCGGAAGCGTGGACCGGCGGACCCATCGCGCTGTTGCGCGACGGCGACCGCGTCACCATCGACGCCGACGCCAAACGTCTCGATGTGCATTTGGAGGACTCGGAGTTGGCCAAACGCCGCGCCTCCTGGACCGCTCCGCCCCCGCGCGTGGCACGAGGCGTACTCGCCAAATACGCGCGCTGCGTTCACTCGGCGTCGGAAGGAGCGATCACCAGTTGAAACCATCCGTCCTTCGATCCGCTCGCGCTTCCGAGCGGATCGACAGGCGTCATATCCGGTACAGTTCGCGCCTGCCTTTCGTTCTCGCATCCCTTCCACCGTTTGACACTACCATTAATCTCGCTCATAGTTGCCCATAGGTGTTGGGTATTTCCCTTTTTGTTTTGAGGAATCGAAATCATGGGCATTTCCAGCGTCGGATCGGCGGCTCAGGCATTGCTGAGTCAGACGGCGGGTTCAACCGCGAACGGCGGAGCGAAGCCAGTCCATACCTCGGCAGCAGCGGGTTCTTCGGGCGCGGCGAGCGGAGCCAAAGACGGCGACGGCGATCACGGCCAAGAAGGCGGCGTCGGCGGCAAAGTGAACGTGCTGGCTTGATCCGAGCAAGACGCATCTGTCGCTCGGTGTCCTTTCATCGCCCAACCTGTCTACCGCTCGGGTGCGCCTCTGTTCGCTCCATTTCTTCGCCCAACGCCCTCCTTCCCGAATTGTGGATACCTGCTTTCAGACCAACACCATCTCAACCGAATGGAATCGATGCGCGGAATGCTTTGCGAACCCCGTCTTTCACGGTACAATCGTTACAATCGGGCTGGAAGGAATAATGCCAAAAGGCGCAACGCTCAGAAAGCCTACGGTTTAGTCGACTCGCGCGGTCGTTGCGAATCGGTGAAAGGAGTTATGGGATGAGGTTCATAGCTGGCCTTACTTTCGGGCTGCTCGTTTTCTCGGTTGGAATGTCGTTGGCGGAGCCTCCGGATTCCAAGAACGACCGCTATCAGACGAAGGCACAACACGACCGCTACGGCACGGGCAAATTCTACATGGATCGAGAGATCGCCCAGGTGATGAGCCACGAGGGCGCGCCGTGGCTGGAACGTCCCGAACGCGCGAAAGAAGAAGAACCAAAAAAGCTCCTGAAAGTCCTCGATTTCAAGCCCGGTCAAGTCGTCGCCGACATCGGAGCGGGCAGCGGTTACTACTCGTTCCGCATCGCCGGCAAAGTGGGACCGCGCGGGAAGGTGCTGGCCGTGGACATTCAAAAGGAGATGCTCGACATCATTCGCGCGCGCATGAAACGACAGAAAGTCGCCAACATCGAACCGATCCTCGGTACCGAAACCGATCCCAAGCTGCCGGAAGGCGGCGTCGATTTAATTCTACTCGTCGATGTCTATCACGAGTTCTCGTCTCCCTTTGAAATGACCGAGGCGTTGGTCAAGGCCCTGAAGCCGGGGGGGCGTCTGGTGTTCGTCGAGTTTCGTAAGGAAGATCCCAAGGTACCGATCCTCGAAGTTCACAAGATGAGCGTCAAGCAGGTCCTCAAGGAGATGAAGCCGCATGCGCTCAAACACTCTAAGACGGAAACCTCCCTGCCGTGGCAGCACGTTATCATCTTTGAAAAGCCGATCGAGAATAAGGACGAGAAACCAGCGAAGTAAGCGGCGGGGATTCTCCGTAGCTTGGAGGCTTCAACCGTGTCCGTGCGCGTCCGTTGTCCTCATTGTGGAACGCCTTGCGTGGTGGCCGAGCAACACCTGGGTGTGCCGGTGAAGTGCGGGAGATGCGCGAAGTCGTTTACGACGCGCGTTGATCCCAATGCGAAAACGCGCGTCGAGGTTCCGGCAAGCGCGATGCGTCTCGAACTGGGCGCGGCCACATCGCCGGGCCGGGTGCGCGAGCGCAATGAAGATAGTTTCTTGGTTCAACATCTCGTTTGTTGCAATCTCGATGCGTGGCGCGAATTAGCCGTGTTGGTGGTGGCAGACGGCATGGGCGGGGCGGCCGGTGGAGATCGAGCGAGCGGTCTGGTGATTCGCACCATCGGCGCGAAGCTGACGCCGCTGATTTCGGGGATCCTCAACGGCGAGAGCAAGGAGTCGGGGGCCGTCGCCGAAGCCATCGCCGAAGCTTTGCGGGAAGCCAACCGGATCGTATGGCACACGGCACAACGGGAAGCCGCCTACAAGGGCATGGGAGCGACTGCGGCCGTCGTCGTCGTTTGGGGCGAGGATGTGTCGATCGGCCACGTCGGCGATTGCCGGGTCTATCACGCGCGTGGGGGAAAGCTGTCCCAGATAACGCGCGATCAAACCCTGGTGGCGCGGATGGTCGAATTGGGACAGCTGACGCCCAAACAAGCCTTGGTACACCGCGCCCGCAACGAGATTACCAACGCAGTCGGTATGGCCGGCAATCTCGACCCCGCGGCATATCGAGTACAGCTGTCCGCCGGCGATTGGTTGCTCGTGGCCTGCGATGGGCTACATACCCATCTCGACGATGCGGCGTTACAGGCTGAACTGGCCGCGGCCAAGGTATCGGCAGCACAGCTGGCGCAGCGGCTGGTAGACCGCGCCGACGAACGGGGAGGCAGCGACAATTGCACGGTTCTCACGTTGCGTTGCTTCGTTTAGATTAAGCCACAAGTCTGACAAAGCGCTAGTGAGGGTCCGAGAGACAGCCCTTGCTGGCGCATCGGGCTGGTTTTCATCCCTCAATCGACTTGCATGCTCTCGCTCAGTTTGCCCAGCGCTTCGCTCTCGATCTGCCGCACGCGCTCGCGCGTCAGACCGAGTCGTTCGCCGATCTCCTTGAGCGTCTTGGGTTCCTCGTCGTCGAGTCCGAAGCGCATGCGCAGCACCGTCGCCTCACGTTTGTCCATCTTGTCGAGCAGATCGAGAACGTGATGCAAATCGTCGGCTTCGACCATTTCGGTATCCGGCGTCTTGGTATGGCCGTCCATCACCATTTCATCGAGGGACCAGCCGGAGTCGGGTTGGTCGGTCTGCGGCGCGGCGTTGTAGACCCGGATGGCCTTCTTGATGATGTTCAGCTTCTTCTTGGGCAGATTCATGCTGCGCGCCACTTCTTCCTGCGAAGGCGGACGCCCTAATTCTTCTTGGAGCTTGGCGCTGGCGCGACGCCATTTGGCCAGCAGCTCGACCATATAGGCGGGGATGCGAATCGTCTTGGCCGTGTTGACCAGGGCGCGCTTGATCGACTGCTTGATCCAGTAACTCGCGTAGGTGCTGAAGCGTGTGTTCATGGAGGGATCGAATCCTTCGACGGCGCGGAGGAGTCCGAGGTTCCCTTCCTCGATCAAATCTTGCAATCCCAACCCTTTGCCGGTGTAGCTGCGAGCGATGTTCACCACCAAGCGCAGATTGGCGCGCACCATCCGATCGCGCGCTTCACTGTCGCCGTCCTCAATGCGATAGGCTAGTTCTTTCTCTTCCTCGGCGTTGAGCAAGGGGGTTTCATTGATCTCCCGAAGATAAGTTTCCAAAGGCGATTGGACGGCATCGTTCCGCAGACGGCGTTGTCGTGTCATGGGGAGTATTCCATCGCTGAGCAGAAGGACCCAGTCTACAGTCCCAAATGTAGGTCATATTCTGACCAAAGTAAAAAATGACCGAGGTTTTTTCGACTGCGGCACACTTTTCACGATGAGGCCACGAATCCATAGTGCCCTCGCCCAAGTTATCGTCCTTAGCGGCGCGTAGGCTGGACGATCCGGCAAGCTCGGCGAACTATCTCTCGTAGTGGTCCTCGACACGCGACGAGCAATCGATGGGATCGATCCGTTCCCCATCACCCATCCCATGTTGCCCGTCGCCACAGTCATTACAATCGGAACGAAAAACGCCTCTCGATCCATCGCTGGACCGAGAGGCGTTCAGATTGAGCGAACGAAAAGGGCCTCGTGCCTTACTCTTTGGGTTGCTCCGGTGGTGTCTCACTAGGCATCGTGAACAACTGACCGCCGCCGGAGCCGGTGCCGCCGCGCAACTCGCGCTTCGGAGCCGCTCCTTCCTTGCCCTCGTCCGTTTCCTCGGTGGTCTCGAGGTTCTCGGCTTCGTCGCCGGTCCAGTTCAAGCGCTTGCGGCTCAGGCCGATCTTGCGATCCGCCGCGTCCACGCGCAGCACCTTGACTTCGATCTCGTCGCCGACCTTTACCACATCTTCGGGACTTTCGACCTTCTCCTCGGCCAACTCCGATATGTGCAACAAGCCTTCGAGGCCGGGTTCCAACTCGACGAAGACGCCGAAGTTCGTCAACTTTGTCACTTTGCCCTTCTTGATCTCACCGGGCTTGTAACGTCCGGGGATGTCGCCTTCCCACGGATCGTTGTTCATCTGCTTCAGGCCCAGCGCGATGCGCTTGCGTTCCTGATCTACGTTGAGGACGATACACGTCACCTTGTCGCCCTTGGCCACCACTTCGCTCGGATGGGCCACCTTGCGCACCCAACTCATGTCGCTGACGTGCAACAGGCCATCGATGCCTTCTTCGATCTCGATGAACGCGCCGTAGTTCGTCAGGTTGCGCACCACGCCGCTGACCACGGTATTGGGCGGATAGCGCTCGGCCACCTTGTCCCACGGATTGGGCTGCACTTGCTTCATGCCCAGCGAAATTTCTTGTTTGTCCTTGTTGATGTTAAGGACTTGCACCTCGATCTGATCGCCGATGGCCACCAGTTCGCTGGGGTGGTTGATGCGTTTGGTCCAACTCATCTCGCTGATGTGAACGAGGCCTTCGATCCCCGGTTCGAGCTTGACGAACGCACCGTAGCTCATCACGTTGACGACTTCGCCGGTATGACGGCTGTTGACCGGATATTTGTCGGCGACATTCGCCCACGGACTCGGCGACTTGTGTTTGAGGCTGAGGGCTATCTTTTCCTTGTCCTTGTCCACCTGCAAGATGTACACTTCGAGTTGCTGGTCGATGTGTACCACTTCGTGCGGATTGTTGATGCGGCCCCAGCTCATGTCGGTGATGTGCAGCAAACCGTCGATGCCTCCCAGATCGACGAACGCGCCGAACTCGGCAATGTTTTTGACCACGCCCTTGCGCAGCTGGCCAATCTCGATCTCGTTGAGGAGCTTCTTTTTCATCTCCTCGCGCTGATCTTCCAGAAGTTTGCGGCGGCTGACGACGATATTTCGCCGCGCCTCGTCGATCTTGAGGATCTTGCACTCGATGGTTTTGTTGATGTAATCGGCAATGTCCGGCGGTCGGCGGATGTCCACTTGCGAGGCAGGCAGGAAGACGTTGACGCCGATGTTGACGAGCAATCCGCCTTTGATCTTGCGCGTCACAAGGCCGGCGACGACATCGCCTTCCTTGTGCTTGGCGATAACGTCTTCCCATTCTTTCTGACGCCGCGCCTTGCGATAGCTGAGGACGATCGCGCCTCCTTCGTCCTCGACGGCATCGAGCAATACATCAATCTCCATGCCGACGGCGGGCGGATGGACTTTATCGTCGCCTTCGTCGTACCACTCTTGCAAGGCAATAATGCCCTCGCTTTTGTAGCCGACGTCTACGACCACATCGTCGCCGAGGATATTGACGACACGACCCTTGATGATTTTGTTGACCTCGAATTGCTGGGCTTCCGCCGGCAGCCATTGTTCTTCATCGCCCCCCGTTTCGGGGACGTGGAAGATGTCGCGCAGTTCTTGTTGTAACTCACTCTCGGACAGATCGAACTGGCGCAACAAATTACGATTGACCA
Organism: Planctomycetota bacterium; assembly: GCA_021807595.1. Classification (GTDB taxonomy): domain Bacteria; phylum Planctomycetota; class Planctomycetia; order Gemmatales; family Gemmataceae; genus JAJPHU01. Next base: position 22,322 of record JAKBCS010000063.1, read on the forward strand.
TAAAAGGAGGCATCCTCTCCGCCGGTCCCGCCGTGGACGCACCCGACTCCTGGCAAGACAGGCGATGCGTTTGAAGGAAAGAGGTTTTCGCCGTTTCCGTCCGGCCACCCTGGCCGGTCTCCCCGAAAACGGGCAAGAGGTTAGTATAGAAGATGTGTGCGGTGGATACCAGCGAGCCTCCACCATCGCGTTGGCCCGGCGAACCGGCAACAGACGCTGCCGGGTTAATCAATCCACCCGGCAACAGACGCTGCCGGGTTAATCAATCCACCCGGCAACTGACGCTGCCGGGTTAATCAATCCACCCGGCAACTGACGCTGCCGGTTCGCCAAGATGTGTCTCACTTCGTCACCACATACTCGAATCGCTGGCGGAACTGTTCGGGCGTCATCCCGGCGGTGCCGGCTAGCTTCGCCAAACGCTGCGGGTTATCGAAATCGCGCCGTTCCAGGCGGATCATGTAGCGACGAGCGCACTCGTACCCTTCGCCCGCGACATTGACCCGTCGCGTCTGCATCCGCAGCGTTTTGGGGTTAATCATCTTGTCGAACGGCAGCGGTTCGAGATGTCCGCCCACCAAACTGATGATCGCCCCGTACTTGCCCGCTTCTTCCGAACGCAAGAACTTCACCGCGCCGTAGCCCAGATCGCGCGTATACTCGGCGTCGAACGGAATCGGATCGGCGCAGCGCAACTCGTAACCGAGATCCTTGTCGATCAACGTCACCGACAGATTCAGTTCTTCCAAACGCGCCGAAAGTCGATCTTTAATCATGCGGCCAAATTCGATTTCGCCCAGACGGAGATGGCCGTGCGGATCGCGGATGATTTGACCGTAGCGCCCCAGCTGCGCCGTACTCATGCACTCCAACAGTCCCGATTCGCCGATGGCTTCCAACAAACCCTCGGCCAAGACGGCGACACCGTAATTCGCTCCCATGCTTCGACGCTTGATAATGCTGCCGATGAGGATGTCGCACAGTTCGTCGAGAGTGACGCGATGATCGTTAAACTCTTCGGGGATGACGGTCAGGGTGGCGGCGGAAGCCTTGCCGATGCCCAGAGCCAAATGTCCCGCCGCCCGTCCCATGCTGACGATGAGATACCAGCGCGAAGTGGTGCGCGCGTCCTCGGCGAGATTGCGAATGATGCCGACGCCGACTTGTCGGGCCGTCTCGAAGCCGAACGTCGGCGTCGAACCGGGCAGAGGCAAATCGTTGTCGATGGTCTTGGGCACATGGGCGACGCGAATCGTTCCGCCGCCCTTGGCGTAAACTTGGCTGCCGGAAAACGCGGTATCATCGCCGCCAATGGTCACTAACATGGTGACGTTGAGACGGCGAAACACTTCCAACACATTCTGCATGTCCTTCTCAGACTTGGTTGGATTGGTGCGCGACGTGCCCAACATCGAGCCGCCGCGCAGGTGGATGGCCTTCACTTTGTCGATGGTCAACGCTTCGTGGCGCGTATCGTCGCCCTTGACCAACCACTGAAAACCATCGCGGCAACCGATCACCTCGATGCCCTGCTCGATCGCTTCGATGGCCACCGAGCTGATTACGCCGTTGATCCCCGGAGCTGGACCGCCGCCGACCAGCAAAGCCAACTTTCCGGGAATCGGTACAGATGTCATAGGTCTACCTTTCTCACGATACGGGCGTGGAACAATCGACTTCTATATTCGGTAAGTTTATGGGTTTCTCCAGCGTCCAACAACGGAGAGCTGCGCAGAGTAAACCTCGTTCCTTACTACTCACTCGATTCTCCATCGATCCGATTGTGTGGGACAAATCGAAGGAGTCGATCAATCTTTCGGAGCCAAGTCCGGATGTCGGGCCGCCCACTGGACGTATTCGTCAATAGTGTAAAACGTCTCGAAGCGAAAGAGCCTTCCCTTGTCCTCGACCGGCAGCATCGAGTTCCATTTCCACGAATCTCCGGTGTCGCGCATCCACTTCGTCAAGCGCGCTTCCAATTCCCGTTTGATGGGAGCGCTGGCCGGGTCCGACGCCAGGTTTTTCAACTCGTGCGGATCGTTCTTCAGGTCGTAGAGTACCCACGGTTTGCCCTCGGTGCGCGCGTACATATGGTGCTGTGTCCGCACACCTCGCCAGGGATTGGGCGTACCGTCACCGGCGAATGGGACGAAGATTTGAAAGAATGCGGAGTCTGGCCCCTCGTCTTTCTCGCCCGTTACCACCTTGGAGAGATCGCTGCCTTGCACTTCCTTGGGAATCTTCACGCCGCACAACGACAACAGCGTCGGGGCGAGATCGACGTGGCTGAGCAAGACGTCGGTGCGATGTGCGGGCTTGACGCGGCCCGGACAGCGGAAGATGCCTGGAACGCGGATCGACTCTTCCCACGGCTTGCGCTTGAGCCGAGCGCCCTGCGAGCCGAGCATGTCGCCGTGGTCGGAAGTGAATGCCACGATGGTGTCTTTTTCGAGTGCCAGATCGTCGAGCAATCGCATGAGGCGGCCGACTTGATCGTCGATTGCCGTGATGGCCGCATAGTACGCGGCGATCTCCCTGCGCCCCGCCTGACGAACGCCTTCTCTCCAGTTCGGCCGCATTTTCAACTTTTGCGCGTCGTAAAGTTTCATATAGTGTTCCGGCGCGCCGTAGGGATCGTGCGGCGGTCCCATCGACAGCATGAGAAAGAACGGCCGAGTCCGATTGGCGCGGATGAACTCCTCCGCCATGTCGGTGAGCGCTTCCGCTTCGAACTTGCCCGGACGGATCGGTTTAGCGTCGTTGCGGAAGTAGACGGGGTTGAAGTGATCGTGCCGACATTCGCAGGCGGCCCAGAAGTCGAATCCTTGCCGGCGCGGTCCCGGCGGCACGAACCCCGGATCGCGCTTGCCGCCGTCGAGATGCCATTTGCCGATCAAGCCGGTTTGATAGCCGGCGTCCTTCAACAACTCCGCCAAGGTCGTCTCCGATTCGCGCAGGCGCAGATCGTTGCACACCATGCCGTTTTTGTGTGCGTACTGGCCCGTCAACATCACGGCGCGCGCCGGACAGCAAACCGGCGTATTGGCGAAGGTGTGTCGGAACAGGACTCCTTGCGCCGCGAGCCGATTGATGTTCGGCGTCTTCACGTCCCCATTGCCCATGCAGCCCAATGCCTGGGCGCGCAGCTGATCGGGAACGATGAGTAAGATGTTGGGTCGGCGCGCCCGGTCGTCGCCGCGAACGGGAACGGTGATGGTTGCAAAAGCGGCAGCCGCATAAAGCGCGAAGCCGTATTTCATGGTGTTGTTCGCTCGCATGGGGGATTCTCTTAGCATGGTGCCGGAGATGGACTTCCGATTTGCCAGACGGCTTGCGGCAATGGCTGCGGTGCGAGTCTCTGTTTGCGCGCCGTTTCGGCTTGGGTTAAAATCATGGGCAGGACGAAGAGGGAGATTAACCATAATACGAAGGCCAAGCCCAGGGCGTGCAACCATTGAAAGTGAAGTAGCAGCCACATTGAGGCGAACCAGACGACCGCGAAGCCGCAATTCAGTAGCAGCGATACGAAGAGCCAACCGAAATGAAAGGTGCGAATGCGACCGAGGTATCCGTCCTCCATCGCGCGCGCGGGGTTGCCCTCTTCCACATAACGGATCTTCCCGTCTTTCTCTTCGACGTTGAAAACGTGTTTTTCGTCGTCCTTGTCCTTGCGATGGGCCACGATCTGTTGTTTCGGTTTGCTCGAAGGCTCTTTGCCGCTCTTATTTCGATAGGTATAGTCTCCCTGTAGCATATACTGATCTCTCGTGCGGTCGCGGTAGACGACGGTGAGATATTCGTAAAACTCCGTCTCGAAAGCACTGGATTCATGTAGGGGGCGATAGCGGCCTTCGTCGGTGGGTTTCTCGATGCTGCGATAATCGACCGCGATCCACAGGGACAGAAACAGCGTCAGCGCGGCGGCGGCAGCGGGAGCGCGCCAATAAATGGCCTCGACCGGCTCGCTGTAGATGAAGTTCTGAAAAAACAGGGTCCACGCCGCCAGTAGGAGAGCGAGGACGACAAATACCACAAACAGAACCAACAGAATACTCAACACGGGGCACTCCGCCACGAGAGATACATCGCTTCCCGCCATACGCGGTGAGGAGACACTGTTAATTATCCTGCATAGACCGTCCCTCGCCGTCAATCCCTTCACGCAATCCTCGCTCTCGCCGCAGGCTTCAAGAGAATGTGGCGCGAAACGAGACAGCCTCCGCAAAATGCGACAGCGAATTGTGCTAAAAGAATGCAGTCCGGCGATGTTTCCTCATCGGAGGGCGCGGCCAGCGCAAGGAACATCGACCCGGAACTTTGCGCAACTTAATGATTTCAAGGGAGTTGCGACAATCCAGATGCTCTGGGACAAAGAGAACGATCGTTTGGCACGTTGCTTGCTTTATTAAGAGAGGAAAGATTGGTAGCGAGTCCCAATCTTTTAGTCAGAAATGACTTCCGCACATTTTCACCTCCCACCCGGGCACGGGGTTCGGCTGATATGCGAGTCTCAGCCAAACCCCGTGCCGACACCTCTCCTCATTTTAACCTGTCTCTCATCTTATCGCAAGAAGAATTGCTCACGAAAACTTCTCGAACCTCTCGAACGGCCGAATCCGGAGAGATTTCCCCCGCGTCAATCGAGCGGGCACCTCCGCTGATCCTCTTCGTTTTCGCGGACGGGATCGTACAATAGGGCCGACTTGAGCGATTTCGCAACTGCCTACTTGTGGGAGAGACGCCAATGAGTTTCGATCCGTACGCTGCCGGTTCCGAGCAGCCAGCGATACCGGGAGAGTTCTCTTTCCCCAAGCCCGATCTTGCCGCCATTCGTCAACGAGTCAGCGGGCCGGCGATTGCTCTGATTGTAGTCGGCGTGCTGAATTTCTTGATGGCGGCCTGGCCGGCAATTCAAGCCTTTCAGGTAACACGTCTCTCCCCTGCGGATTTTGAAGAACAGATGGAGAAGCAGAATCCCCAAGCGAGAGTGCAACTGAAAGAGCTGGGTTGGACGACCGAAGGGATATTGCACGGTAGCATTTGGACGTTCGGAATCTGGTCCGCGGTGGATTTCTGTTGTTCGCTCTTGGTCATCCTCGGCGGCATTCGGATGGTGGCGCTGAAGAATTACGGAATTGCCGTCTTTGCCTCCATCCTCGCGGCCCTCCCGGCTATATCGTGCAGCGCTTGCTGCGCCGTTGGGGAAATCGTCGGCATTTGGGCGCTGATCGTCTTGCTCAGCGCCGAAGTGCGAGCGGCGTTCCAATAGCGGTTATCGCGCGCCCCTCGATGCGGTTTCCATTGCGGCATAGAGTCGTTTCTGTCATCGAACCTTCGCCCTGGAATGGTCGGTCCCTCCGATGAGCAAACAGTTAATCACCGTCGGCCACAGCCCCGATCCCGACGACGCTTTCATGTTTTATGCCCTGGCGCACGACAAACTGGATACAGGCGATCTGCAATTTCGCCATGTGTTGCAAGACATCGAGACGCTGAATCGCCGCGCCTTGCGCGGCGAGTTGGAAGTGACCGCCATCAGCATCCATGCGTATGCCGCCCTCTTGGATAAATATGCGCTGTTGCCCAGCGGTTGCAGCATGGGAGACCGCTATGGCCCGATGGTGGTGGCGAGGCAGCCGTTGACCGTCGATCGGCTGAGGACCGCGCGCATCGCCGTGCCGGGAACGATGACGACGGCGTTTCTTACGCTTCGACTGCTGCTGCCGGATGGTTTCCAGTACGAAGTGTTGCCGTTCGATGAGATTTTGAAGGCCGTGGAGGAGAGACGTTTCGATGCCGGTCTCATCATTCACGAAGGCCAACTCACGTTTCAGAATCAGGGTTTGCATCTCGTCGTCGATCTCGGCGTCTGGTGGCAGGAAAAAACGGGTCTGCCTCTTCCTCTGGGCGGCAATGTGGTACGCCGGGATCTCGGTTTGCCGACGATGCACACCATCAGCCGACTGCTCAAGGAGAGCATCCGCTATTCTCTCGACCACCGCGACGCGGCGTTGGATTATGCCCTGCAATACGCGCGAGACATGGACAAGGCGTTGGCGGATCGCTTCGTCGGCATGTACGTCAACGAATGGACGCTGGATTACGGCGAGCGCGGCCGCGAGGCGGTGAAGCGGTTGTTGGCCGAGGGCCATCGCGCGGGGATCATTCCCAATCCGGTCGATGTCGAGTTCGTGGAGTAAACGAACGTCTGGCACGCTTTTCGACTTTCGAGCCGAGCGATACAAGCCTTTTGTCTCCCCTAGCGTAGGATGGGCCTCGCTGCGCTTCGGCCCATCCTACCTAACAGTTCATTAGCGAATCTGTTATAAATAAGATCCTTAATATCTCGTGTATCTTCGGCCCAAAAAAAGTATTTTCTGCTCCCATCTTGCCGCTCCGCGCACGCTTTCGTA
>JAKBCS010000064.1 GCA_021807595.1 Planctomycetota bacterium
AGCGGAGTCGTTGTATCGCTGTTGCCTCAATGCGACGAATCCCCATCGACCCCGTGCCCTGTGCGGGTTGGGGATATGCCTTCTCCGCAAGGCGGACGGACGCGATGAGGGAAGTCTGCGCGCCGCTCTGGCCTCGTTCGATCTCAGTTTGCGCGAGGCCGGCGACGACGCGGAGTTGATCGACGACGTTCGTTTCAACCGCGAGAAGGCGCGCCTCCTGCTGCTGCAATTTCAACCCCCGCCGAACGACCCCGTCGGCGAACGGTCTTCGGGAGACGATTTTCAACCGCGTCCATCCCGACTCGATCCGCGCCAGGCCGTGCCCCAGCCGGCGCGCGAACCCAATTCGGACGGCAGTCCCGACGGTCAACCGTCGGAGGGCGATGCCAAACCCGAACCCGGCAAGGAGGGCGCGAAGCGCGACGAACCGAGTCAGCCGGGCAAGGGGAATCTCCCTCCGATTCCCGATGAAGTGGACGTGCGGCCCCTGCCGCAGCGGCTTGCGGAAGAGTATCTTGAGGTGGCCGGCAAAAAGGTTTTGCAGGAACGGCGGACGCATCATCGCCGCGCGGAGGAATCCACCGCCAAGGGGGTAAAGGATTGGTAAAACGAAAGGTATGTCCCGCGTTCGACCGGCTCTGATCCCGTTCGCGCTCTTTTGGGCGATCGGCGTGCGCGCCGCCGTGCCGACGGAAGGGGAAGGTATTCCCACGGTTGGACGACCCGTCGATTTGCCGTTCAGCGAGGCGAGCGGCTGGTTCGAAGTACGAGTTCGCGCCGAGCCGACCTCGCTGTCCGTTGAGTCGCCGTTGACGTTCACGATGGTAGTGCGCGCCGTGCAACCCGCCCGCCAGGAACCGCAACGCCTCGATTTGCGTCAACTCCCCGAGTTTGCCGAGGCGTTTTACATCGACGATGTCGGCGAGCAGGCCGCGCGGCCCGACGCGCGCACCTGGGAGTTTTCCTATCGCCTTAAGCCGCGCCGTCCGGAGGTGCGCGCCATTCCCAGCGTGCCGTTCGTCTATTTCAACCCCTATCTCCTTACGACAAAAAAGGGCTTTCAAGTTCTTTATACTGACCCCATTCCGCTGACCGTATCCCCCCGCGAAACCGTGCAGGTGCCGGTTCGGGGACCGGAGGGCGCGTTCGTCCTGTCCACGGACTCAGAGGTATGGGAGCATCGAATGCCGTGGACCCCGCCGAGCGGGACGGCGCTTGCGGCCTTGGCACTGACCCCCCCCTTGGGCTGCGTCGTTTGGTATCTCGCGTGGCGTCGGCTTTATCCGGACGCGGCGCGCTTGGCGGGTCAGCGGCGCAGCCGCGCCGCGCGCAGAGCGATCGGCGCATTGCAAGGGGGAGGGCGTCTGCCACTCGGCCCGCGCGCCGCCCGGATGGCAAGTATCGTCGCCGATTATCTGCAACAACGGCTCGATTGGACGGTTGCCGAACCGACGCCGCGCGAGGTCGCCCAACTGCTCGAGCAACGCGGCTGTTCGGCTTCCGTCGTTGCCCAGGCCGTCCGATTCTTTGAATGGTGCGACAGCGCACGCTTCGTGCCGGAGGAAGAAAGCCCTCTCGCTGGGGCCGAGAGGAAGGATGTCGCCGTTCGGTTGATCCTGGCGGTGGAGTCGGAAAGCGACGGGGCACCCAAGTGAGGGGGGATCCATGAACTTGCGCGTTGCGGCAAACGGACGGCACATTGCCTTCGCACTCCTCGTCGCGGGGTTCTCCTGCTCTCCGGTTGGCGGAACCTCGGAGGCGGATCGAGAGATCCTCGAAAGCGTCGATCGAGCGTTTCAGGAGGGGATACGTTCGCGGCAAGATCGGGAGCAGGCTCGACCGCACTTTCGCCAAGCCGCTCGCAATCTGGAGGAGCTGCGCCGGCGCGGAGCGAACAATGCAATGTTGTATCGCAACCTCGGCAACGCCTATTTGCTCGCCGACGACTTGCCTCGCGCTCTCCTGTCGTACCATCGGGGACTGCGGTTGTCGCCGAACGATGCCGCGCTGAACGAGCTTCTCGCCGAGGCGCGGCAACTCGTCGTCTATCCGCCTTCGGGAGATTTGGGACGACCTCGACGCGAAGACAGAGCAGCGTGGATGCCGTATGTGCCCGGCGAGTGGTTGATGGGCGCGACTCTCGCCTGTTATGTAGTTGGATGCGTCGCGGCCACACGCTCGCGGATGGTGCGACAAACGCGGTATCTGCTCGGCGGATTGTTCTTTCTCTCGGCGTCGGCCCTTTGTGCGGGCGGATTGTTGGTCCGTATCGCCGAAGAACGCGAACGCGCTGCCCATCCCCTCGTGGTGGTCGCGCGCGATGAAATGCCCGTGCGTCGTGGCAATGGCATGGCTTTTCCGCCGCGTTACGAGACGCCTCTGAATCGGGGCGTGGAAGGCCGATTGCTCCTCGAACGCGAAGGCTGGGTGCAGGTCGAACTATCCGGCGGCGAGATCGGCTGGCTGCCGCGCGAGGCCGTGCTGCTCGACGAATCCTAACCGAGCCTTCGGTACCGAGATGGTGCGACGGTTCGCCTTTTACAACCAACCGAGGGCGCGGAGATCGTCGCGCGGTTCGTCGAAGCTGCAGCTGCCAAACGAAATGACAAACTCGCGCCGCGCGGCTTCGATCTCCGCCGTGGTGACGCGATGATTCTGCCAAACGGCTCCTCGATCGGTGAAGGAGAAGTGCGAGGCTCGGTCCTCGTCGAGGAGTGCCTGCAAATGCTTGACGTTCAAATTGCGTGCGTGGGCCAACGATCCGGCGAGAAAGACGTTGATGAAACCGTGCATCCGCGCCGCTACGCTGGAATCGAAGCGTGGTAAGGGATGATGCAAACCGGCGGTTGCCTTGAAGTGCAGCCCCGCATCGAGACAGCGACGTAGGGCGTCCGCGATTTCGGCACCGCTGGGGAAGGCCGACGCTTCCAATCCGCCGCAACGCAGCTTGAAGCCGAACTGTCCGCCTTGCATCTGTGCCAACTGATGTTGCAACTCTTCGGGCCGGCCAGGGGCTTCGCAAAAGGGAAAGAGCTCGACGAACGGAAAAACCGAGAGAGTCTTAATGAGATTCGACGCCGAATTCGGCAGATGGGGATCGGCGAGATCGGGAGGCAAGCGCGTCTCGAATACCTCGACGGCGACGCGCACGCCGTGACGTTTGCGGAAGGCGGCCACATCGCGCAAGTCATCGCGCAGCAGCGCGAGAAATTCGCCGAGGTTGCTGCCGCCGCGACCAAGCACGCTAAACGAGAACGGCGGATCGACGGCAAACAGCTCGTCGTGGTATGGCTCCAGATCGTCCAGGCGCGCAGCCGGCACGATGAATCGTCCCAGCATCCAGGCGTCGGCATGGCGGCGATAGGCGGCATAGTTGCGGATCGCTTGGTCCAGGGATTGCCGCGCCGGTGGAAAGAGGCCGGCATAGTCGATAATTCCGGTAAGTAGGGCGCGTAAACTGGCGACCACGAGAAACCCTCCGCGATGGGACGCTGCCTCGTTCTCCGATGCCTTTGCAACATAGCGGGTGGGCGGGCGATTGTAAACGGATCGACCGCGCAAGTTTTCGGTCCAACGTCGTTCGTAGGATAGAGCGTGCCGCGCGGAGCGATCCGATTCCCGGCCCTAAGCTGAGCGCCTGTCCCGGAAGTCCCACTCTCCCCTGAGTACAAGGGGGAGGAGTGCTTAGAAGACAGTCTCTGAGCGCAAAAACCGAGCAAGGGTTAGTCATGAGCGATTCATCGCGGTCGGTTTCGGATTTGTTTGGCCGCTATCTCCGCCGTCAGATCGCGGCTCAGGCCGAGGGTTTGGGCTTTGCCGAACCGGGCGAAGAAGTCGTTCCACACGAAGCCGTGCCCGTGCAGCCGGTCGATCCGCGGGTGGCGTGGGCGGACGCTCTCGCCGCGGTCGATTGGATGGAGGCGGGAGAGTCCTCGAACACCGAGAAACGCTCGTCCTGGGCAGTGCCGTCCGATTGGGCGAAGCTCGTCGCCCTTCAGGAGCCAGCGGTGGCCGTGGCGTTCTGTCTCGGCAACTATCCGCAGATGGTGCGCGAATTCCACCCCTTTTTAGTAGGCGGAGAACTTGCCATTCATCGCCCCACGCGCACGAATCCGATTCCGGTCGCTGCCTCGCTTCTGGAGTGGACGAAAGCTCAAAGCGGCTACCCAGCCACATTGCTCGCCGGCGCGGTGCTTCGACTGGCGCGGCGATGGGATGATGCCGGGACGTTGTTGCAAGACGATGCCGATGTTCCGTCCACCTGGCAAGCGCTCCGCGCCAATGAGGCAGCGGCGCTGGCATGGCACTCTGGGAACGGAGAAGAGGCGCTGCGAATGTGGCAAGCACTTCCAGCGAGCGTGCCGAGCCTCCTTAATCGAGGCATGGCTTCGCTCTTCTTAGGCCGCCGCGTCGAGGCCCGGGCCTCGCTTCGAGAAGCCGTCGCACAGATGCCGGAGACGAGCGCGTGGCATCATCTGGGACAGTTGTATCTCACGTTGTCCGAGGCGTCGAGATAGGGGATCGATCTCGCGCTGACGCCAGTGGATCGCCTTATTTATACGCTTCGTACTCTTTGCCCAGCAGCGCTGCCGCGACTTTGAGTTTCAGAATCTCTTCCGTACCCTCGTAGATCCGGCAGACGCGCACGTCCATCAAATGCCGTCCGACTCGATACAAAGTAGACCACCCGCGACCGCCGAACACCTGAACGGCGCGGTCGGCGGCTTCCCACGCGGCGCTGGCGGCAAACATTTTGGCCTGCGCCGCCAGCAAGTCCGCCTGAGCGCGCAGCTCGGCGTCGGCGGGGGCGGCGTTGCTGGCATCCTTGGCGGCGGCGGCGCGCTCGATCAGGGCGTCGGAGGCGACCCGAGCCATTTCGATGCCCGCGATGTGTTCCTGAATCAATTGATGCTTGGCAATCGGCTTACCGTGTTGGTTGCGCTCCTTGGCGTAGACGAGAACCTCGTTCAGACAGTCTTCGATCACCCCCAGACAACCCGCCGCCACGCTCAACCGACCGCTCACCAGCGTGCCCATCGCAATGCGGAAGCCTTCTCCCTCTTTACCGAGAAGATTCGCGACCGGCACCTTGCAATCGCGCAGCTCGAACATCGCCGTATTCGCCGACGGCATGCCCATCTTGGCCGTAAGATCCTCGCTGACGAACCCCTCGCCGCGATCGACGATGAAGGCGCTGATGCGCCCGCCGCCCTTGGGATAGGCGAAGCCGATCGCAGCGTCGGCGATGCCACCGTTCGATATGAGATATTTAACACCGTTTAAGACGTAATAATCGCCTCGGCGTTCGTAGGTCGTTTGCATCTCCAAGGGATTGCTTCCGGCCTCCGGTTCGGTCAGTCCGAACGCCAACACCTTCTCGCCGCGACAGGCAGCGGGCAAATAGCGACGCTTCTGCTCTTCATTGCCCCACGTCAGAATCGGGTACTCGCCGATGGAGGTATGGCCGGAAAAGAAGGTGCGCACGCCGGTCCCCTCGCGTCCGATGCGAGCCAAGGCGCGCGCATAGGTCACGGTGTTCGCCCCCCGACCGCCGTACTCGACGGGTACGGGCATGCCCAGCAGGTTATACTTTCGCGCCACCGGCACCACGCGGTCGTTGAAACGATGCTCGACGTAGCATAGCTCCTCGTGGGGCCGTATTTCCTGGCAAAAGGACTCGACATCCGCGAGCAATTGCTTTTGATCCGACGCGATCATGGGGAACTCCTTCGCATGAGAGCAAAACCAAGCTCAGTGTAGCCGCGCGGGCGAATGCGAAACAAGTCGGGTATGCGCCAGAGCTGGGTGGCAACGAGCTTCTTTCGGGTTTGCCACAGCCGTTGGCCCGCTTCGCATCGACTCTCTCGCTCGCGGGTCGTCGCGCTCGGCGCGTTCGGTTACAATGAGATGATTCGTGGGGAGGGTTCGTCATGGCTGGGGCGACGGTTGAGATCAGCGGTTGGGAAAGGGCGCTTATGGCGGCGGAAAAAGTTAAGGCGCGTCTGCGTAGGGCAACGCGCGCGCTCGACGGGGCCGGCGTTCCCTACGCCGTCGCGGGGGGCAACGCCGTCGCGGAGTGGGTCGGCCGCATCGACGAGGATGCCGTGCGTACTACGCGCGATGTCGATTTGTTGGTCCGTCGTGCCGACTTTGAGTCCGTAAAAGCCGCGTTGGAAGCGGCTGGTTTCATCTATCATCACCTTCTCGATGTCGATATGTTTCTCGACGGTCCGGAAGGCAAACCCAGCGGCGGAGTGCATCTGCTTTACGCCGGCGAGAAAGCTCGGCAAGACGACGAGACGCCGTTGCCGACGCTCGACGAATCGGAACGAGCCGTCGAGTTTCAGGTGGCCAACCTCGAAGCCTTGGTGCGGATGAAATTAATCGCCTACCGGCGAAAGGATCAAGTTCACTTGTTGGATCTGATCGGCGTCGGTCTTCTCGATACGACCTGGCCCGCCCGCTTGCCGTTGCCGCTCGGCGCTCGCTTGCAGCAATTGCTCGAGGACCCGAACGGTTGAGGAGCCACTGTTCGAGGGGCGAGACGGAGAGTTGAGAGAAACCATTCAGGTCGATGCGGGGGAGGGTTCGTCATGGCTGGGGCGACGGTTGAGATCAGCGGTTGGGAAAGGGCGCTTATGGCGGCGGAAAAAGTTAAGGCGCGTCTGCGTAGGGCAACGCGCGCGCTCGACGGGGCCGGCGTTCCCTACGCCGTCGCGGGGGGCAACGCCGTCGCGGAGTGGGTCGGCCGCATCGACGAGGATGCCGTGCGTACTACGCGCGATGTCGATTTGTTGGTCCGTCGTGCCGACTTTGAGTCCGTAAAAGCCGCGTTGGAAGCGGCTGGTTTCATCTATCATCACCTTCTCGATGTCGATATGTTTCTCGACGGTCCGGAAGGCAAACCCAGCGGCGGAGTGCATCTGCTTTACGCCGGCGAGAAAGCTCGGCAAGACGACGAGACGCCGTTGCCGACGCTCGACGAATCGGAACGAGCCGTCGAGTTTCAGGTGGCCAACCTCGAAGCCTTGGTGCGGATGAAATTAATCGCCTGGCGCGACAAGGATCGCACTCACCTTCGCGACATGATCGGCGTCGGTCTTCTCGATACGACCTGGCCCGCCCGCTTGCCGTTGCCGCTCGGCGCTCGCTTGCAGCAATTGCTCGAGGACCCGAACGGCTGATGGGTATGTATTTCGGCGAGAACTAAAGACTTCAGACGCATTCCCAGGTCGATGTGGGGTAGAGGATACCGAGAAGATGAGTGAAGCACCGATAGTCCTTGTTACGGGTTCTGCCGGGCGCATTGGCCGCGCGGCCACAGCGGAGTTGCAAGCGCGCGGTTATCGAGTGCGCGGGTTCGATTGCGTGCCGACTCCGGATTTGAAAGACAGCATGGTCGGCAATCTGACCGATGAAGAGGCCGTTCGTCGCGCCGTCGAAGGCGTTCACACCGTCATTCATCTCGCCGCCACGCCGGACGACGACGATTTCTTAACGCAGCTTCTGCCGAACAATCTACTGGGCGTGTATCACGTCTTGGAGTCGGCACGTTTGGCCGGCGCGCGGCGTTTGATCTTGGCGAGCAGCGGCCAAGTAGTTTGGTGGCAGCGGCAACGGGGACCACTTCCGATTAAGGGCGACGATCCGCCGACACCGCGCGGTTGGTATGCGGTGGCGAAGGTGTTCCTCGAAGCGGCCGGCCGCATGTGCGCCGACAGTCACGGTATGAGTGTGATTGCCGTGCGCCTGGGGTGGTGTCCGCGCTCCCGCGAACACGTTGAAGAGTTAGCCGCTCTCGATTGGGCGAAAGACGTATATCTCAGTCCCGGAGATGCCGGACGATTCTTTGCCTGCGCCGTCGAAGCGCCCGCCGAGACTCGCTTCGACGTCGTTTACGCCACCAGCCTGCCGGTTCGGCGCGCGATGTACGATCTCGATACGGCGAAGCAACTCCTCGGTTTCGAGCCGCGCGATCGATGGCCGCAGGGGGTCGAGGAATACTCGGCACCGCCTACTTGATTTTTTCCACCTCGGGCCGGGAATAGTTGAGGATCAGCCGCTTGATGGCGAATCGGCCTGTGAAGAAAAGAATGAAGATCGAGACGATCACCACCCATAGCTTGATGCCGCCGTGCGCCCACATCGACTTGTACCACGAATCGTCGTCGCCGAGCAGGGCGTCGATGTTCATTAAATACCAGATGTCGAAAACGATTGTGCCGATGATGACGAGGACGCAGATAATGCCTGGTATCATCCAAGAAACCTGTTCGGTGACGGTGTTATCGTAAGTCTTCAGCGTCTTGTGCCGTTCGCGTGTCTGCGTGTTGTAGCCGCACGTCAGACAGACGATGGCGTCCTCTTCCATCTCGTTGGCGCATTCGGGACATCGTTTTGAGAGATCGACATCGATCAAACCATACGGATTGGGATCGTCTTCATCTTCGTCCAGACTCGGTTTGGCCGGAGCAGGTTTGGGCGGCGAAGTCTTGGCGGGATTTGCAGGCTTCTTGGAAGGCGGCTTGCCAGCTGATGCGCGGGCCACGAAAGCGGCCTGGCACGACTTGCAGCGGACCTTTTTGCCCAAGATGTTTTCTGGAGCATTGATCTGTTTACCGCACTCCGGACAGATAATAACGACGGTGGAGGCCATGTTGTTCTGCTCTCCTCGTATCAAAGCGACGTGTCTGCCGACCTATTCCTCATTTATGTAAGATAATTATTCCATCGAGATTCGCAAGGTGCAATACGACAAGGAGTGGACGTGACCTCCACCGCCTCCGCCCGCATTCTGGTATCGCTCGCCACCTACAACGAGCGCGAGAATCTCGCGGCTCTGGCCTCCGAGATCCAGAAGGCCGCGCCCTCGGCGGATCTCCTCGTCATCGACGATAATTCGCCGGATGGCACGGGGAAATTGGCCGACGAACTGGCCGAGGCGAATCCGCGCCTGCATGTGATTCATCGACCCGGCAAACTCGGTCTCGGCACCGCCATCCTCGCCGCTATGCGATACGCCATGGACCGCGAGTACGATCTCCTCGTCAACATGGACGCGGACTTTAGCCATCATCCGCGCTATCTTCCAGCTGTGCTGGCGGGCATGGCGAACCACGACGTGATGATCGGCTCTCGCTACGTTCCCGAAGGCGGCAGCGAGAATTGGCCGCTCAGCCGCCGCATCATGAGCCGATCTATCAACTTGCTCGTGTCTTTTCTGATGAGCATACCGGCCTCGGATTGCAGCGGGGCGTATCGCTGCTATCGAATCTCGAAACTGCGCGAGGTGCCGTTGGAGCGCATTCGTTCGCGCGGCTACTCGTTTCAACAAGAAGTGCTTTATCGCTGTCGCAAGGCCGGCTGCAAGATCGGCGAGACCCCCATCATCTTCGAAAACCGCCGGGCCGGCAAATCGAAGGTCAATCTCGCCGAAGCCGTGCGCTCCCTCGCCATGATCTTCCGTATCGGCATCCCGGCGTTCTTCGGTTTGGATTGAGAGTCTGTCCCAGAAACTCCCTCTACACAGAGGAGAGGGGGGCTTCTGGGACAGACACTGAGAGGTTCGAGCGCCGGCGCGGCGGTCGGCAACTTTCCCTTGTACTCTTTCGGCGAACCGATAAAAAGGATAGAACGTAGTATCGGGCAAGAGTTGTTCTCATTTGCTCTATCGCCTCATCGCGTCGCCTGGTCTTTCCGGTGCCTCGGCGCGTTGCACGAGCGAATCTTTTTTTAGGTGGGAGGTTATTTCTATGTTGCACGCGCGTCGGTTGATGGGCTTCCTTCTCGTGGCGCTGATGGCGCTGCCGTTCGTCGCCGTGGATCTGTTCGGTCAAGCGAAAGACGACAAGACCAAGAACGATCCGGCCAAAACGGACACCAAGAAAGACACTTCCAAGGAGAAGAAAGACACTTCCAAGGAGAAGAAAGACACTCCCAAGGAGAAAGACACTCCCAAGGAGAAAGACACTCCCAAGGAGAAAGACACTCCCAAGGAGAAGGATGCTGGCGGCAAGGTTGCGCTCGCCTGGAAATTCAAACCGTTCTATCAGACGATGACGACGACCACCGATCAGAAAATGAAGGTGATGAGCAATGATGTGACGCAGAAACAGACGCAAACCTTCTACTTCAGCTGGACGCCGATCAAGGAAGAAGGCGACAAAGTGATCTTGGAGCAGAAGATTCTCGGCGTGAAAATGGACATCGACATCGGCGGCAGCCCCATCCGTTACGACTCGACGGCTCCGGGTGCCAACAACGCGAACAATCCTCTCGGCCAATTCTTTCAAGCGCTCAACAACTCCACGTTCACCGTGACCCTCGATCGCAAGACGTATAAAGTTCTGAAGATCGATGGCCGCGATGAGTTCGTCAAGAAGCTCGTCAACGCCAACAAACAGATGCAGCCGTTGCTGAACAAGATTCTGAGCGAAGAAGCGCTGCGCGAGATGGCCGAGCCTACCTTCGCCGTCATCCCGAGTGAAGGAGCCGTCGAAATCGGCAAGACCTGGAAGAAGGCCACCACGCTCGACATGGGGCCGATCGGCAAGTACACCAACGAATACACTTACAAATACGAAGGTGCCGATGCCACGAATAAGAACCTCGACAAGATCGGCATCGATACCAAACTGACGTATTTGCCGCCGGAAAAGGCCAGCGAAAGCGCGGGCGGCTTGCCGTTCCGCATCAAGGCAGCCAAACTGGAGAGCAAGAACTCCAAGGGGACCGTCCTATTCAACCGCGAGAAGGGTCGCGTCGAAAAATCGACCACCTCCATTGATCTGAACGGCACGCTGGATATCGAAATCGGCGGACAACTCACGAGTGTCACTCTGTCGCAATCGCAATCGACTGAAGTGACAAGCTCCGATACGAACCCGGTCGAAACCAAGCCAGCCGATACGAAGTCGTCCGAGCCCAAACAGCCCGGCAAGTAAAGAGGCAGATTCCTGATGGCGATATCAGGAGCCGCGACTGTGAGGGAGCGACAGCGAGCCATCTCGACAAACCGCTCCCTTCCGGTTGCGGCTCTGTTGGTTCAGAGCCGCAACCGTAAGGGAGCGACAGCGAACCATCTCGACAAACCGCTCCCCTCTCCTCAGATGGTTCGACCCAAACAAACGAGTGTGATGTCGTCGTGTGGGTCGCGGTTTGCCGCGTGTTGCTGCACGGCTTTGATGATGCGTTCCCCCAAGATGGGAGCGGTGACGCCTTTGGTCTCGGCCACGATCTTTTGCACCCCCTTCATCGAGAACGATTGGTTTCTCGCGTCCAAGGCATCGGGGACTCCGTCGCTGAACAAGAGCAGATTGTCGCCGGGTTGAAGCTCGATTTGGCACGAATCGTAGACGCAGCTTTCCATCATGCCCAAGGGTAAGCCGGCGGTATCCTTGGACACCGCGTCGCGCAGTTCGACTTCCCCCTTGCGTTTCAGAAGCGGCGATGGATGGCCCGCGCAGACCAGCGTGACGAGATGCCGTTCCGGATCGAGAACGACGACGGCGAAGGTGACGAACCGATCCATTGGACTGGTAAAGGGATACAACTCGTCGTTGAGTTGACCGACGGCCTGGGCGGGATTGGTCTCGGCGAGAAAGCAAAAGCGTGCGTCGGAAGACACCTTGGCCATGAGCAGAGCGGCGGCGACCCCCTTGCCGGCCACATCGCCGACCGCGACCGCCAACCGCCCGTGCGGCAAAGGGATAAAGCCGTAATAATCGCCGCCCACCGCCTGTGCCGCTTGATAGTACGCGAAGAACTCGTAACCCGGTACCTTGGGCAAACTGCTGGGCAAGAAGCTGTGTTGCACGCGAGTGGCCAATTCGAGATCGCGGCGCAGGCGCTCTCGGGACAAGGCTTCCTCGTGCAGACGAGCGTTCTCAAGGGCGATGGCCGCTTGATTGGCCACCCCCCACAGCAGTTTCAAGTCTTCTTGCGTGAACTTCTTGTTGTGATCTTGCGTGTCCAATTGAATGACGCCGAAAGCCTTGCCGTCCGGTGAACAGAGGGGCACGCACATCACCGAGCGAATGCGAAAATCGACCACGCTCTGACTCAGCTGAACGCGTTCGTCGCGGTGGGCGTCGTCGCTCAGGAACGCCTGCGCGGTGTCTAAACAGCGACGCACGATGGTTTTGCTGGGGCGGGCGTTGGCTTCATCGTTGGCGCGGCGCG
The DNA here is from genome assembly GCA_021807595.1 of Planctomycetota bacterium. GTDB lineage: Bacteria > Planctomycetota > Planctomycetia > Gemmatales > Gemmataceae > JAJPHU01. Next base: position 12,181 of record JAKBCS010000064.1, read on the forward strand.
TGCGCACGACCCGCGGCAGTAGACGATTGGTGCCCTCCTCGGCTTGAATCACAAAACAGCGATCCGCTTGTCGAAACAGTTGAAAGAGGCTATCGACGATCTTGGGCATCAGCGCGTCGATCGCAAGGGTTTTGTTGAGATTGCCGCTTATTTCGAGAAGATGGCGGAGCTTTTCTGCCGGTTGGGTATCCAGCAACAAATCGCTGCTGTGGCTGAGGGTGGCTTCGACGGTGGAGGTGCCCATCTCCACCTCGTCCGAATCTGGAGATTCTTTGTTCTCGGTCGAAGCCGGCATTCGATCGAGAAAGACGGCCAAGAAATCGCAGATGCGAATGCGGTCGTTATTCTTGAGTGGAGTGCGCGCGGTGATGACTCGATTGTTGACGTAAGTGTGATTGCGGCTAGGTCTGCCGGCGTTGTCACCGTCTTCGATGTAATAGCGGCCTTGCAGACGGAGGATCGCGGCATGTTTGCGGCTGACCGAGTCGTGGGCGATACGGAACTGGCAGTCCACATCGCGACCGAGGACGAATCGATCTTCGTCGAGCGGAAGAAGTTTTCCTTCTTCCTCGCCATTGAGAATCTGGAGTGCGGGCATGTGCTTCCCTCCCGAGCCGCACGCGCGGCGAACGACCGCCGGGCGAAGGCGACAGGTTCCTGTTCCATTCAAATCATCTGATTCTAGCCGATAGCACTAGCTCTTTCAAGAAAACTCCCGACGGAGGCAGAGAATAAGAGAATAAGAGAATACAGAATAAGAGAATCATGAGGAGCGAAGGGTAGGATCTGGTTCGTAATAACTTTCTGCATAAGGAGTTCGGTAGAGTGGGTCGATGCGGAGCGAGACCCACTATGCTCTCTCTCGTTCCCACGCTCGTGCGTGGGAACGCAAGGCTCACCACTCCGCGGTGGGAGACACGAGACGCTAGAGACGGGACGCGGAACGTCCGGACGTGCGTTCCCACGCGGACTGTGGGAAAGAGGAGAATAAGAGATTCACGAGGAGCCAAGGTTAGCGCGGGGGAAGGGAGGCCGGAGCGGAAGGACGACGGTGCGGGCCATTGAGATAATAGCGCGCCAGTTGACGAACGGTAGGTGTGGCGTCGTTGCGGGCCATGTCGTCGATGCGCTCGCTGAGATCGACGAACGATTGTTGGGTCATGGCGCGGATGGCGGCGACGCGAACCGAAGGCGACGGGTCGTGACTGAGACGGCGCAGCCATAAACCCGGATCCAGTTCGGTCGATTCCCGCAGCCGGTCGAGAACCTGCAAGCGCTTGGAGGGCTTGGCATCGGTGAGGAGGCGTCCCAGTTCGATGTATTCTCGGCGCAGTCCGCGTGCGATGAGGACTTGCTCGCACAGTCGGCGAATCTCCGGGTCGGTATCGTGCAAACAGGGCAGCAATTGATCGTCGTGAACGATGTCGCGCGCCTCGGCGACGGCCACGAGGGCAGCGCGACGAACCAGCGGCGATTCATCGCCGAGCAGCGTCGCGGCCTCTTCGAGGACTTCCGTCATACCGGGCGATAGCGTCAATCGGACGGCCTGCATTCGATTGTCGATAGTGTGCGCGTGCAGGGCGGCGGCGATCAATCTCCGCGCGGGGTCCAACGGTCGAGCGGTTTGAGGCGAATCCGGATCGGCCGGTCGATTCAACAGCAACGCGCACAACTCCAACGCGCCGGCAAGCACCTCTTCATCGTCCACCGAGGCCGACGCGCCGATCAGCGGCGCGCACGCCGACGCCAAGCCGTCGAGCTTGTCCACCGGCTTGCGAAACCAGGTGACGGCCAACTCGACGGTTTGCTTTTGGCCCGCCGGACTGAAGCGCGGATACTCGCGCGCCAGCCGAGCGGCCAAATCCACGGTGCGCGCGTCCGTCTCGCCCCACAAGTGCGCCAGGTATTCGAGAGCCGCTCGCGCGTTGGCACACACGCGGGGATCGGGCTGCGCCAGGCACTCGAACAAGCCGGGCAACGCCGCCTCGCCCAGATTCGCCACTCGCCCCACCCAGCGCGAACGATTGGCGTCCGTGGAATTTGCGAGATTGCGGATATAAAACCAGGACAAGAGCGACGTGCGTTCGCGCCAGGCCACGACCCCGCCGCCCAACAGAACCAGCAAGAACAAAATACCGAGAAACTTCCGCGACCAGACAGCGTATCCCGGCATAGTAAATCCTCGTCGGAGAGCGAAGCGCTCTGGGGACCATATCAGGCGGGCGATTATAGCCGCGACCCGCGCGCGCGAACAAGGGCTATCCGTTCGCTCTTGTCTCATTCGCGTTCCTTGGGTACATCCTCCCCCGCCGCGGCTCGCGTCGCTCGATCCGACGGACCAACGCCGCCGGGTTTGAAGGCCCGATCCACGAACCAATGGAGTTTTCGTGTCTAGAAGCGTCCTCATTTGCCTGGTTTGCGGCCTCTCCTCGTTAGGGGCGTCCGGCTGCGACGAGCCTTTGGCGCTGCAAAACGCGGACGACGCTCCCGTCACCGACGTGGGATGCGACTTCGAAGCAGCCAGTGCGGGGACCATTCGCGGACAAGTGACGTGGCAAGGAGACATTCCAAACGTGCCGCCCTATCGTTCGCCCCGGAGTCCGGGCAACGAGCATCGCGGCGAACCGCAACATCAATGGCCCAATCCGCATCGGCCGACCATCGACCCCGTTACAAAAGGCGTGGCCGGCGCGGTGATCTACTTGAAGGGCATCGACGCGCGCCGCGCGCGCGCCTGGGATCATCCACCCGCGCGCGTCGAGTTCCGCGACGATCAAATTCACATCCGTCAGGGCGAACGCGACGGTCATTGCGGGATCGTCCGTCGCGGAGACGCCATCGAGATGGTGTCGCGGCAAGCGATCTTTCATTCGCTGCGCGTTCGCGGTTCGGCTTTCTTCGCGCGCGCGTTTCCCGACGTGGATTGCCCCAGCACGCGCCGACTCGATCGGGCGGGATTGGTGGAACTGAGCAGCGGGTGCGGATACTTTTGGATGCGCGGCTATCTTTTTGTGGCCGATCATCCCTACTACACGCACAGCGACGCCGAGGGACGTTTTGTCTTGCCGCAAGTGCCGCCCGGGCGCTACGAATTGGTGTGTTGGCTGCCCGATTGGCACGAAGCAACCCGCGAGTTGGATGCCGAGACGGCGTTCATCTGCCGTCTGACTTTTCGTCCCCCCGTCGAGACCACGCAAAGCATTCGGGTCGATCCCACGCGCGCGAAATTCGCCGCCATCAAGGTAGATGCACGCCGCTTTGATCCGTAACGATTCCAACATTTTTCTGGCATCTCGCCGTCCCATCGGCTAATCTGACACAAAGTCGTTCGTAGCCCGCATCTCGACTACCGAGGAGGAGTCCCCATGTCGTCTCGTACTCCGTGGTTCGCCTTGGCGGCGCTGCCGATTGTGGTTTCGTTCGTCCGCGCTCAGAACAAAGACGCCGTCGAACTGTTACCGGCTCAAACGCTGGCCTGTCTCGAATTGCGTGAGCCGGCGCGGCTGGCGCGCGAGATAAGTCTTCTCGTGAAAGGCTCCTCTCTCGAAGCGATCCCGGAGCGCCTGGCCAAGATGCGAGACAAGGCCGGGGCGCGAGGCTATCTCCCGTATCGACGGCGCGATCAGCTGAGTATGCTGGGTCTTTTCCTGTGTCCCGAGTCGCTCGAGGAGGCGGGACGTTTGCGCGGCGGTTTCGTCGCCCTCACCGGGTTCGATAAGGACAACACGCCGCACATTGCCGCCCTTTTGCAAAGCGGAACGAGCAACCTACCGGGGATTGTGATGCAGGCGTTCCTGACCGGCTCGATGGCCCGGAGAATAGGCGAGATCGAAGGCGTTCCCTTCTATCGGGAACAGATGCGAATCTATCGCAAGATGGATGCCGGCGCTCCGGCTCCGGTGGGGCCAGACTTCGAGGAGCGGGACTATGGGCCGGTGGTGGGACGCATGCCCGGCTCAATTTTGATGGGCAGTTCGACGGGGGCTTTTAACGGCATCCTCCGTCGCGCCAAGGGCAAGAGTGTCGAGGCTTCACTGACCGGACTGCACGCCTATAAGGATGCCGCTGCCCTGCGCGAGCGCCCCGGTCTGTTCGCCTACCTCGATATGGCCGCATTCCAGGCGAAGATCGGCGAGGTGGGGGAGCGTCCCGGCAATCCCGATGGAGGTTTCAACAAGTCGTTGTTGGCGGTTCTGGGCAAAGATGTAGTGCGCAATCTGACGCTGTCGCTGACGTTGCGAAACGGGGCGCTCGAAGGGCGGGCGCGCTTCGACCTCAACACCGACGGCGAAAGTCCCCTCCTGGGTCTACTGCCCAGCCGCGCCGCCGCGCGCGCATTGCTGCACTACGCGCCCAGCGACGCGCTGTTGGCGACGGCGGCAGGGCTGGGCGAGGGTGAAAAGCAGGCAAAAACGCTTCTCAATCTCCTCGATACCCTGTACGAGATCGACGGTCGGCGCGGCGAGAATCGGCCGAGCCGAGCGCTCGCCGAGATGGAGAAGAAACTCGATTTTCGTATCGACAAGGACGTTCTGGCTCCACTAACGGGAATGGGTTTCGTCGTCGCCAAAGATTGGCAAACCAAGCCGGGGCAGGGCATATTGTTGCTGCTCCAAGCCAAGGATGAAGCCGCCGCCGCCAAACTCGAATCGGATGGTCTGCCGCGCTTGCTCTCTCTCGGCGAAGAGAGCGCGGTGAAGCCGATCGCTTCGGAAATTGGCGGACAGCGGATCGAGAGTCTGGACGGTGGAAAGGGCAAGCGCTTGCCCTTTCCCATTCATTTTGGCCGGCGCGGTGCGGTGGTGGCGATCGGTCTCGACGCCGAGCGCGTCGCCGCGTCGCTGGAGGCAGGCGCGAAGAAAAAAGGACTATTGGGACAGACAAAGGTTGCCGAAGCGGTCGAGGGAATCGACGACAAGGCCGTTGGCGTCGGAGTGCTGTCGCCGACGCAAGCGGCGCTCGATTTTCTCGCGGAGTTGAACCGCCCGCCGGTGATGCGGATAGGAACGCCCGTCAAAGGCGGCGGTTTGCCGCCGCCGCCGGTCGAGCAACCGCGCTTCAAGCCGCTGAAGGAGACGAAGACGATGCAGGCGTTTCGCCAGGCGGGAGAGCCGATGGTGTTCGGCATGACCCGTCAACCGGACAGCCTGACCCTTGAGATTCAGCCGATGCCGTTGCGGCAGATGATGCCGCGGCTCATCGACGTGTGGATCGAAGCCCTCCTCGACTTCGCCGACAGCGTGCCTAGCTCGCCGATCTTCGATTAACGAATCCCGATGCTTTCCTGAAGCCGACGGTGGGGGCCTCGCACGGTCTACGCCGCCGGCTTCGGTCGTTCCCATCGGGTGCCAAGGGACAGATAGCCGCCGTGCAACCCGAAAATCGCCGCCATCAACAACAATAACAAGCGCGTGGTCTGCAAGATGTTCGTCGCGCTGGAGGCGTAGCTCGGAAGCGCATCGCGCACGTCTTTAATACTGTCGTCGAGATTCGATAGAGCCAATTCTTGATCGCTTAACTCCATTTCGAGTTGTTCGGTCAACAGCGGCAGCGCCGCCGAGAAGGTGCGGCTCAATAGCAAGGTGTGCTGCAACGACGCCTCATATTCGGCCCGATGCGTCAAGACGTACTTCAGTTGGCTCTGCGTGGCGCGGAGTAAGACGGAAGAGCGTGCCAGGTTCTTGCGCATCTCGGGCCAACGCTGCATGGCCGAGTCGATGCTGTTGCCGGTCTCCCGCAGCAGTTTGCCGATCTCTTGCAGCCGCGAGGTGTCGCGAAGAATCTTTGACAACGCAGATGCTAAATCAGGCAATTGCTCGCTGAGGCGCGCGGCGTGTTCGGGCACGCTCTTGAGCAACGCCTCGACTTTGTCCTGTTGCTTGAGGGCGGCGGCCAACGCTTCGCGGGTCGTGGCGGCGGCCTTGCGGCTTTCCTCCAGCGATTGCCTTAGCTTGGGCAGATCCTTCGCCAACAGTGCGAGTTCCTCGGTCCCCGCGGAGGCTCCCTTGGCCGCCTTCCGCATCCCCTCGGCGATCTTCTCGCCCTCCGGCCAAAACGGACGCTGTTCGACCGACGGACGGAAGCCGTTCATCGTCACTACCGGATAGGTATAACCCGTCAATCGAGCCACCTGATCGGCTCCGCTCTGGAGCGACTGCTCCAGTCCCTTAAAGCCCACTCGCATGGTGTCGATGCGCTCGACTTTGAGCAAGGAATGGAGCCGTTCCAAGCCGAGATCGAATTTGTCGAGGCTGTCGTGAATCTCGCGGGCGGCCTTCAGATCGGGGGGAGCGGCGCGGAGCAGAGCGCTCAACCGTTTGGCGTCGTCGCGCAAGGCTGAGCCGGTGGCATCGAGATCGGCGGCAGCGCGTCCGGCCGCGGGGCCAACCTGCTTCTCCAAGAAATCGGCCGTCGCTTGCAGGCCGCGGCCGAACTGCTCCATCCCCTTGGGGTCGAGAGTGTCCCCAAGGCCGTCCAATCCGCCCGCCGCGTCGCCCAGCGCGTCGCTCACCGTCTTGATGGTCTCATAGTCGATCTTTTGTGTCTTCAATTGCTCGTCCACGACGCGCATCTCGGACTGCAAGCGCAGGGCCAACGCGCGCATCTGGGGTCGGCGTTCGCGCAACAGGCGAAACTGATCGCGCAAGCGCTCGACTTGCACTCCCGCGCCGCGAGTGACGCGATCGGCTCGCACGGCGGCTTCCTCCACATCGTGTCGTCCGGGCATTTGCCAGGCGAAATGCGCGAACACGGCAGCCGAGAGCAGTTCCAATCCGCCCAAGATTACAAAGATGATGCGGCGCACGATGGCTACCTCTCGTATAAAGGCTTCCCAAGGACGATTTGCCTTTGCTTGCCTTTCTGTTCTATTCTACGCTCGGATTCGCCGGCTTGAAACGGCGAGCCTGCGATTGTCGCCGACCAGGGCTAATAGAATCCAGAGAAGGATTGCCAAGGAATGTGTGTTCGCCGTCGGCAACCTAAACATTTCGTAAGTTGCCCGTGGCCTTTCTAAGACCCAGGTTTGTCGGCTCGTTCCCGCTCCAGTGAGTTGCCCATGTTTTATCAGAATCTCGTTTCGCGCCTTTCCGTAGTTTTTGCTGGCGCTTCCGCGCTGTTTCTTTTCCTCGCGTGTTCGGGGCAAGTCAAGGTTTCGACAACGACGATGCTTTCACCCGTTGCCCAACCGCAATTGGAAGTCGCTATCAACCTCCCAGCGGGTCGATCTTTTGGGAATTACGGCGGTCGAGATGAGCGCGGTACCGTTAAAACCTCCGTAGGACAAAAGAGATGCGTCAAGTAGACATCTCCAGTTGCCCTACGGAGGCGAGGCAAGGCAAGCTCTCGTGTACCGAGGAGAACCCTCGGCCCCGGATCGAAGCGACTTCGTGCGGCATCCTGTCGCCGTAAGTCGAGGATGGACGGGCACTTCGCCACGATCCACCCTTTCGGCAGCTCGGCCGCCACGGGAGAAAAACCTCCCAGGCCCGTAGCTTTGCGTCCCGCGCTTTCGCGCGGTTTGCCCTTTCGAGGATGAAAGGCGTTGCGATCCGAGCTGGACATTGAGACCCGCCCCCGAAGTCCGCCACCAAGACTGGCGGACTCGTTCGCCCTCTAACCTTACCTTGCGTTTGCCGATCGAGCAAATCGTAACGACTTTTACGCCGCCGAGGCATCTCGGTTCAATCGAGCGACAGACGGGGATGCGTCCAATCCGAGCGGGAGGATCGCCAATTCTGGCGAAGCCTCTTTGAGCAGATACAAGGGACGGGCTTTCACTTGCTCGTAGATGCGCCCCACATACTCGCCGACGATGCCGAGCGAACCCAGAATCGAGCCGCCGACGAAGAACAGTGCGAGCAGGACGATCTGATAGCCGTCGAAGGTTCCTCCGAACAGCGCGCGGCCGACGACGAACAACCCGTTGACAAGACCCAAGACGAAACACAGCAATCCCAGAAAGAGCGACAATCGGAGTGGCAATTTCGAGAACGACAACATGGCATCGACCGCCAAGGCCACCATGCGGCGCAGCGTGTATTTGGTCGCCCCCGCTCCGCGCCCGGCGGGGTGGAAGGCTACCGTCGTCGCGCGGAAGCCCAACCAGTTGACCATGCCGCGCAAGAAGCGATGTTTTTCGTGAAGCCGCAAGAGGGCATCGACCGCTTTGCGCGATAGAAGCCGATAGTCCGACGCTGCCGAACTGACCGGAGTATCGCTCAGTCCGTGCATGACGGCATTGAAGGCCCGCGATGACATGCGCTTGAAATAGCTCAGCCGCGGGTCGTCCTCGCGGTAGGTTAGCACGACATCGTGTCCGGCCCGCCATTGCTCCAAGAGAGTGGGAATGAGACTGGGCGGATGTTGCAAATCGCTGTCGAGGGTGATAACGGCGTCGCCGGTCGCGTGTTCCATGCCGGCGGTCAAGGCGGCTTGTTGACCGAAATTGCGACTGAACGACAGGTAGCGGACGCGCCCATCCTCGGCAGCCAAGCGGCGGAGATACGGCAAGGTTCCGTCGCGGGAACCGTCGTCGATGTAGAGGATTTCGAGGGTGTACTCGTCTTCGAGGGCGGCCAGCGCGGCGCGGAGTTCGGCGTGGAAGCGCGGCAACACCTGCTCTTCCTCAAAGGCGGGACAGACGATGCTCACCTTGTAATGCGGCGCGGCCATTTCCCTACTCCGTTCAACCCGCCCGTCGATTCGACGTCCACGGCTCGGCGGCAACCGTGTCCCCGCGCGAACGTTCCTCTCGGTATCGCGTCAACGACTGCGCGAATACCGCGAGGTAAACCAAACTCAATAGCAAGGCTCCCTGCGGCTGCAAGCCCAAACCGTGAATTCGATTGACGTTCGGCCAAATGCCGCGAACGACGCAGATCAGGAAAAGCAGGAAAGCCAGGCCGATCGGCCAACGCAAGTAACGGGGCCAAGACTCGCTCGCGCCGGCATGAACCGCCCAGGCCAACGCCGGGGCCAGCAACACATACGTCGAGGACTCGGTCGCCGGCCCGCACAGGGTCATCCAACACGTTCCCAACATCAGAATCGCGGCCAAGATCTCGCGGCGCGGCAGTCCGCGCCAACGCATCGCCACGCACACCCCCGCGCAGACGGCGGCGCAGGTAAGCTGAACGAAGCGATAGCCAAGCGGCGTTAACGGCAAATGAACCATACGGATGAGCGACCACAGATCGCGGTAAGCCATGTGCGGCGGCCAATACCAACGGTCGTCCTTTCCCAAGCGTTCCAACCAGAGGACGTACTGCTCGCCGACGTAATCCCAGCGCTGATAGGCGAACGGCAACACGGCAACCAGGACTAGCGCCAGTATCAGGCGGAGCGCGAAACGGCGCGGATACACCGCTACCAGCAGCAGCCCCAGAGCCAGGGGATAGATTTTGATTGCGCCGGCCAGGGCGACGCACGCCGCCGACACCCACCACCGCTCGCGATCGGCGGCGGCGAGCGCTAGCAGCAGAAGCCCCAGAATCAACGGGTTCGGTTGGCCGTTGTTGAGACTACTGAGAGACAAAACGGATAGAAGGATAAACAATAGTCCTCGTTGTTCTCGCGTGCGGTCGCGCGGTGCCGAACGCAGCCAGAGAGCAAATCCGCCGGTCAACGCCACGGCATTGAGTAGCCGCCAGACAACACCTCCGACGCGCAGCGGCAGATAATGGAACGGCACGAACAACGCTGCCGTCAACGGACTGTAGCGGAACTGATCTCGATCGGGCTGCCAGTTTTTGCGATAGAGATCTCGGCCGGCTTGCCAGTCGGCTCCGGCTTGTTCCCAGGTGGTGTACAGGGTGCGCTTGTAAGGTTGCACGGCCGCGCGCACACAGACGGAGGCGACGACGACGATCCACGCCGCGACTGCCGTCTTCGCCCATCGGCCCCACTTTCGCTCCACGAGCGAGTCAAGCGGCATGCGCCCGCCTCCCGGTTCCGCGCGCGAGCAACTCCGACGGTGCGACGCGCTGAAAGCCGACTCGCTGGCAAATCTCAAGGAAATTCGACTGGTGCAACAGGCGCAATTCGTCGGTCCTCCTCTGCATCATCCCGTCCGTTTCCGTGCAATCGCGGCCGAGTAAGGTCGGATCGCGTCGTCCCGGATGACAGGCCAATTCCACGACTCGTCCAGGGATCAACGCCAACCAGCGCGCGAAAAAGCCTGGATCGCTTACCCAAGGCGGATCGGTGATGCCAGCCAACCAATCGTTGCCGGGAAAGCCGTCGTGTTCTTGACGTCGCGCTTCCATCCGGCCCAGTAGCGTCAGGAAGGAGCGTTTCTTGCGCGCTCCCGCAATCCGCGCCAGCATCGGCCACGGCTCGCGCACGCAGCGCAAGTAGGGCAACGGCGCGCCGCGCGATCGGAGGACTTTACGCAAGATCGAGCCGATCGGTGGAAACAGCGAAACGTGCTGGTGCGAGTTCACGAGGGTCGGCGGATGTCCCACCAATTCGAGAAATCGATCGTACTGCGCGTGCAATTCGGTCTCGATCTGTCGCGGACAGATTTGGTGCGCAAACAAGTGCGCGAGAAAATGCCGCAGCGACAACAGCTTGCCGTCGCTATCGAGTAAATGAGGCACGCGCCGCGGCGAGGCGCAGGGAGAGTCGAGAGTAAGGCACGGATGCCAGCCGAGTTCCATGGGACAGCCGCTCTGTCGCCAAGCGCGAACGGCATCCTCGGCATACGGTGAGTTGACCAACAACACCGTGCCGGTGACGAGTTCGCGAGCGGCCAGCTCCAAAATGCCGCGCGAGATCTCCGGGCCGATGCCATAGTCGTCGGCAATGACGACGAGAAAGCGGGTCGCTTCCATGCGCTGCTCTTCTCTCTCCTGTTTTCCGGCACGGTCATCTTCGGCTTCGGTCGAGCGGGCTAACCGGACCCTCTGCGGAAGTTAAGCCAGCAAGCCCGAACTACGGATCTTCGCCGAGTCGCCGCGCGACGGAGCGAACGTAGGAACGAGTGACAATGGCGCAACGACAAACGCACGCTCCCCAAGATGGATTTCAACCCATCCGCTCTCCGAAGTAAAGCCCAACTGTCTCGCGGAGCGGTCGCGGTTCGCCCAGCTTTCCTAGACTCGCACCGATGCCGGTGTTTCCCACGTTCTCCAAAAGGATCAGTTTATGGAACGGATGTCCGTTCCGCCGCACAAGGCAATTCGACCCCGTTGCCGTCGATCCTAAAGGAAAAATCTGTCTTGTCTTCCTCTCGGCGAGGGCGAGAAAAAACTTGACCGATGCGTTCTCGGCAATTTACCATTGAGGTACAAGACGCGAAACATTGTGGCGGAGAGGAGAACCATCGTGCATTCGGGACATTCGACCATCCGCGCCGCGCTGGATCGCCGCGTTTTCCTCGCGGCGGGCGGTCTCGGCTTCGCGGGCTTGCAACTGCCCTCTTCGACCGCCGCGCCAACGCCGAAGCGAGAGCGGCCCGCGCAGTCCACCATTCTCATTTGGTTGTCGGGCGGAGCGTCCCACATCGATATGTGGGATCTCAAGCCGGATGCGCCGCGCGAGTATCGCGGCGAGTTCCATCCGATCGCCACGTCCGCTCCCGGCGTGCGCGTCTGCGAACATTTGCCGAACGTGGCGCGGCAAGCGCATCACTTGGCTCTCATTCGTTCGTTGGGGCACTATGGCCGAGGCACCGGCGATCATCACGCCGGCTATTACTACAATCTCACCGGCCATGCCCCCGATCCGAGCTTCCGCCAACTCTTGAACAATCGCAAGCCGCTGCCGTCGGATTGGCCTTACATCGGTTCGGTAGTCGCCGCCAAGCGTCCGCCGCATCCGTATCTGCCTTCGTTGATCTCGCTGCCGCAGAAACCCGGCTTCCCCGAATACACGCGCCCGGGACAATTCGCCGCTCGTCTGGGACTCGAATACGACGCCTCGTATGTTTACGGCAATCGAGACAAGCCGTTGGAGTTTGCCACTCCGGTTTTGACGCTGCAAGGCGATGTCGGAGTCGAACGCCTACAATCCCGGCGACAATTACTTTCCGCCTTGGATGCCGCTCAGCGCGAGGCCGAGCGGCCCAGCTCGCTGCGAACCTATGGACGCCAGCAGGAGAAAGCGTTCGCCCTGTTGGCCTCCAAGCAGACCAAGGGCGCGTTCGACGTCGGCAAAGAACCCTCGCGGGTGCGCGATCGGTACGGTCCAACGATCAACGGCACGAGTCTACTGATGGCGCGCCGTCTCGTCGAGTCCGGCGTACCGTTCGTCAGCGTGTTCTGGATGGAAGATCCGAAACTGGCCGGTCCATGCAAGAGCGGCGGCGGCTGGGATACGCACGGCAGCAATTTTACCTGTCTGCGCCGCCATCTTTTGCCGGAGTTCGATCGCAGTTTCTCGGCATTGCTCGCCGATCTGCACGAACGCGGACTTTTGGAGCGGACTTTGGTATTGGTGAACAGTGAGATGGGACGGCAGCCGAAAGTCGGCGATCCGCGTTCGGGCGGTCCCGGCGGCGCGGGGCGCGATCACTGGACGCACTGCATGACGGCGGTGATGGCCGGCGGCGGCGTGGGCGGTGGACAAACCTACGGCGCTTCCGACAAGATCGCCGCCTATCCCCACGACAAGCCCGTAGCACCGGAAGACATCGCCAAAACGCTCTATCACCTCATGGGAGTGGACGATCTGGAGGCCGTCGACCGCGAAGGCCGACCGTTCAACCTTCTACCGGAGGGACGGGTTCTGGCAGACCTGCTATGACCGACGACTCCTCTTCCTCTCCCCCTTGTGGGAGAGGGGAATTTTCTTCGGCTAAGAGCGGACGCTCGGAATCGACGCGGCGGAATAGAAGGAAATCGACGCTGCCGGCGACGAGATGCTGCACGAGGTTGTAGAAAATGATCGGCAGCATGACGTGCGGGAATTGGCTCAGAGCCATCGTCGCCAAAACGAGCCCCGTGCCGTTGTTGTTCATTCCCAGGCCGAACATGAGACTGGCTTTCTGCGCCTGTTCCACTCGGAACAATCGACTCAGAAACCATCCTGCCGAAAAGGCGAGGACGCACATGCCGATCACGATCATCAGCGTGACGCCCAGGAAATCCCAATCGGGGTTGGCGATCGCCTGGGGCAGCGATATCGAAGCGTTCGAGTAATTCAGCACGAGCAGATTGATGGAGTTGAGCAACTTCAACGTCGGTTTGGCGGCCAGCGTGCGCGCCTCGCCGATTGCGGGGCGGAGAACGATCCCCAGCATGGAGGGGAGGATCACGCAGACGATGAGAAACAGCCCGCCTCCCTCGGTCTCCAGCGCCTCCAAGGCTTGCGCGTATTTCCCGGAGGCCATGTGTTCGACGAGATCGAATGTCACCGGAGTCGTCAGGGGACTGAGCAGCGTCGAAAGCAATACCAATCCCAGACTGAGGGACAGATCGCCGTTGGCATTCTGGGTCCAGGCGGTTGAGGAACCGGCAATGGGCATGGCAGCCACCAGGGCTAATCCGACCAAGATATACTGCAATTCTTCGGGATTGTGCCAGAGACGCATCGTGCGGGAAACGAGAAAGATATAGGCGACGGGCAGCAACGAGTTGGCGAGCAAACCGGCCAGGAGAATCCAGGGACGCCTCAGCAAGAGGCGAAGCTGCGCCGTTTGCACCCCAAGTCCGGCATTCAGCAACAGCAAAGCCAGCAACAGCATCGGCAACGACACATGGATCGATTCGTTGAAGAAGGAGAAATGCCCCAGTGAGACATTCTTGATCGCTAATCCCGCTTTCGGAGCGACGGCGGCGATGCCGTAGGATGCCATTAGGAACCAGATGAAGTTCCGATGCAGGAAATGCGAGAAGTTAGCGAGGGGATTCGTGTGCGGATTCATAATCGACCTCATGCCAAAACGACCATTCTTCCTTATTCTATGGGACAGGTAAAGTCTGCGGCGCGTCCCGTCCCCCTCAATCGATTTCGTTCCGTGTTAGGAGTGCGAACCCCATGCCGAACGCGACGAAAGTTCTTCTCTTGAGCCGAAGTTTTATCCCATGGCGCGTGCAAGTCGGCTGTGGAGCGCTAATACTCCTCTCGTTTGCCGTCCTCGGTTCTGTCGAGGCAGAGTCTCTATCGAAAGAGGAACAAATTCACGTCGATCGTGCCATTGATGCGGGCGTGGGTTTCCTCAAGCGTTCGCAGGGGAGCAATGGCGGATGGGCCGGCCCGAAGGAGAAGCATCAACTCGGTTACGCCGTGTTACCCGGTTTGACGTTGTTGGAGTGCGGCGCGCCGGCCAATTCCCCCGCCATTCGCCGAGTCGCCATTTTGGTCCGCCGCGCCTCGACGAATCTCGTCGCCACTTATGAATTGTCGCTGTGCATCCTCTTTCTCGACCGACTGGGCGATCCGAAAGACCGCGAGTTGATCCAGACCTTAGCCGTGCGCCTCATCGCCGGACAGACGGAGACGGGCGGCTGGACCTACGCCTGTCCTCTCGTCACCAAGAAGACGCGCGACGAAATGTTGATCCTGTTACGCAAACTCGATCCGCCGGAAGCGATGGACGCCGTCGCCCGCGCGAGGCTTGATCCCCCCGGCGGCACACCGACACGCTCCGGGTCGTCCGATTCGCCGTCGAAAGATACTCGTTCGCCCAAACCACCGTTGCAGGGCACATCCACGGGAAAGACTTCCGCCACGCCCAAAGGAGGCGTCTTTGAACTGCCGGACCCGCCCGAAACGACAAAGCCCTCTCCTTCCTCCGCGAAGCCAGCCAAGCCGGACGAAAAGGAAAAGCCCGTCGTGTTGCCGCGCCATCTGAAAAACTTGCCCGTATTCCGCCACGATTTGGAATTGCCGCGCCGCGTTCCGCGCGGCAAAGGGGATGTGCCCACGGTCACGGACAATTCCAACACGCAATTCGCCATCTTGGGGCTATGGGCGGCCCAGCGCTACGATGTGCCGGCGCGGCGTACCATGCAGTTGATGGTCCGCCGTTTCGAAAACAGTCAAAACAAGGACGGCAGTTGGAGCTATCGCTACCGCTTCGGCGGTCGAGTTGAGGGAGAACCGGCCATGACGTGCGTGGGACTTCTCGGATTGGCCGTCGGCAGCGGCATCGCTCGGCAACCGCGCGACGAAGGAGAACCCAAGCCCGCGCTCAATCCGCGCATCGTCAACGGCTTGTCGGCCTTGAGCAAGAACGTGGGCAAAACAACGGGGACTTGGCGGAATTTGCCGATGGAAAATACCTACTATTTGTGGTCGTTGGAGCGCGTCGGCGTTCTGTATGGCTTGCCGGTCATCGGCGACCGCGACTGGTATCGCTGGGGCGCTGAAATCCTCGTCGCCAACCAACAGCAGCGCGGTTTCTGGATCAGCACCGAGTACCCGGGTAGCAGTCCGATCATCGATACCTGCATGGCGCTCTTGTTCCTCAAACGCGCCAACTTCACTGCCGACCTGAGCAAAAAACTGAACATTAAACCGGAAGAATTGAACGCCACCATCATCCGCACTAAAGCGTCGCTATCGCCCGGCGAATCGATGAACAAGGAGAAACCCTGATCGAGAAATTCGGTTAGCCGCGACGCGGAGCGGAGCGCGAGATACTTCCCGCGCTCCGCTCCGGGACATCGCTGAGAGACGAGCATCAGGGAGTAGACGGATCTTCTTTTTTATCTCCGTCTTTTGTATCTTCGTCCTTTTTCTCTTCCTTCTTGGAAGGCGCAGAAAGCGATTGAGCTGCTCCAACTGCAGCCCCCATTGGCGATGGCACTACGAGCGCGCCCATACTTGGAAAGGAGGGATATCCGGAGGCTGCTGAGCGACTTCCTCGCTTATTCTCATCCTTTTCGGCCTGATTCTGAACCTTCATGTACTTCACCACGTTATCGTCGATAATCCCCTCGCCCTCGTAGCGGATGAGGAAGTGGAACAGATGCTTCGGCGTCTTGACCGGCGCGGGAACCGGATAGGCCGAGGGTTCCGGCGGAAGATTGACCTGGCGATACGCGGCGGGAACGACGAGGTCGCGCGGTGGATTCTTGGTCGTTTTGGTATGCGCAGTCTTCTCTTTGGGCATCTTCGTTTTCACTTCCTTGAGGAAGTTGTCGATCTTGGCGTGTACCGCGGAAGAGTTGTTGATTACCAAGATGTTCTTTGGGGCATAATAGCGCAGACTGCACGAGCCTTGCCAGCTCCGCGGTTCGACCACCTCTTTGAGGTTCTCGGCGATCCACTTGCCGAGGTCGGCATCAAAACCATGATCGCTGAGAGCGTAGATTACGCACGAGCAATTTGACGAAGCGGTTGGTCCTGCCGGGCTTGCCGTCGTTTGGTTCGGAATCGACAT